>CAXTCQ010000082.1:22690-29945 GCA_964242965.1 uncultured Calothrix sp.
TGCGGACGCAAAATTTAGTAATTCTAGTAGCATAGCTGATATTTATTCCATTTTTCCCGATACATCAGCTATTCGCAACGCAATATTATACTTGTTTGCTTAATTTTCTTAGTACTAGCACTTATGTTAAAAGTATTAATACCATTTGTGCAATTTGCAAAATTTCCGCATAAATATTCTCAATTATTTACAAATTATAACTTAGTACGCACCGAAAAAATTAAATTAGGCTTTTGCTTTGTCTTTAATCTGTAGTAAAATCTGTCAGCCTTTTTTGGAGGCATTCGAGAAAAATCCGGACAAAATACGGCGTTTGTACCTCAAAAGCTAGATAGTTTTTTTCTCGACGTTACACTAGTCCCCCGTCCGAATTACACCTAATTGCTCTGCATCAAACTTGAATACTGAATTTTACTCCGATTGGTGGAATCGAAATCCTATTTTCAAGCTGCAACCAACGATTAACAACGGGAACACGCATGTATTTAATGTTGTGCAACACGATTTATTGTAATCAACGAATCAGCAAGCGATCGCGCAAAGCCCGCAAATAAGCTCGAATCGGAATTTGATAAATCTCAATAAATAACCATAAAATAATTGTGAAATGTGAAAAGAAAGTTAATGCTGTCCATATATAAGGTATCCAGCTGATGGGAGCCTCTGGCGTAGGGGGGAAATTGTAGGCAACAATGCCAATTAATCCAGTTGGCAAAATGATGAATGCGACAGCCGCAAAAACATAACCCCAGCCAAATTCGACTCCTTCCAAATGGGCTTCAGTCCAATTAAACCCATTCCAACGCCAAACCAAAGGAGGTTGTCGAGAAGGCATCTTTAATTGTTGCTGTTCGATATTAACGGTAAAAATCTGGTGGCAGAAATCGCAAGCCATCGCTTCCATCATTGGCATATGAGTAATTTTACCCACACGACAAACAGGACAGGGGTAAGCTTCACGTTCGTTAAAAGATGTAGATAAAATTTTAGAATGCGCCATATAACTTATACGTTGTCAAATATCAGGTGGTGGATAATTATAAGTGCGTTAAGTAATAAAGAACTGTCCGGAATCTTGATGTGAAGGAAAAATTAAGAAATAAGTGCTTGGAAGTGTTGCTTGTCTTTGCCTATTGTCCGGTTTGAGATTGACTATTTACCTATTATCTATGAATGCCCGAAAACAGAGATTAATATTTTTTTGCAATTCTTTACAAAAAGTAGAGAGTAGGGAGTCGGTAGGGGCGCTCTTTACCCCGCCCGTACAGGAGTAGGGGGGAGTGGAAGAAGTAGAAGATGTTGGGGATTGACGCATCTCTAAGACTCTGCTAGCATTTCGTCAAAAGGTATTATTTTTTTCTTGCAAACACGGAAGCAAGATTCAAAGCAATGTTCAACAGCAGCAGCTATTTTTATTATTGGTTTAGGGTGGTTCACTGGGAGTGAATCGAGTTTCCACATGGAAACCGCCCAGTGAACCGCAGAGCGCAAACTCTGCGGTTTTTTGCTTTTTACCCCTTTTCTCTTATCCTTTATCCTTTCTTAGTTATCGTCATGACATATTTCAGTAACTGGTATTACAGTTTTTACTTTTGGTACGGAAGTTATCCGGGTCGATAGTAAGTCGTGACGACGAACTGTAAAAGCCCGGAACTTCAACAGGTTCCGGGCTTTTTTATTTATCAAAAATCAAATATCTCATTAAACCCTACCCTACCAATACCAAAATCCAAAATCATGATTAACGCTAAACTTGCAGCAAAAGTCAATCCTCAACAGCAAACTATCGTCCATATCTCGGATACTGTCGCTTTCGGAGGTAAAGAATTAGTAATTATTGGTGGACCCTGTGCGGTGGAAAGCCGCGAACAAATGGAAACTATCGCTGCACATTTGTCAACTACATCGGTACAAGCATTACGCGGAGGAGCATTCAAACCCCGCACCTCACCTTATGCGTTCCAAGGAATGGGAGAAACAGGATTGGAAATTTTGGCAGGAGTGCGATCGCGCTACAATTTTCCTGTCGTCACCGAAGTGATGGCGATTTCTCAAATCGAAACGATACTCCGGAGGAGTCACTCCGTGAACGCATCCCATGCTGATATGCTGCAAGTAGGTAGCCGCAACATGCAAAACTTCGACCTACTCAAAGAACTCGGACTCATCAATAAACCAATTCTCCTCAAACGCGGGTTAGCAGCAACCATCGAAGAATTTGTCATGGCAGCCGAATACATATTAAGTCACGGCAACCCGAATGTTGTATTATGCGAACGCGGAATTCGCAGCTTCGACAACTACACCCGCAACGTCTTAGACTTAGCCGCAGTTGCAGCACTCAAACAAATTACCCATTTACCCGTAATTGTAGACCCATCCCACGCCGTCGGCAGACGCGAACTGGTTGCACCTTGTTCGCGTGCAGCCATAGCATGTGGTGCAGATGGGTTAATTATCGAGTGTCATCCAACTCCTGAAAAATCAGTTTCCGACGCACAACAAGCACTGTCGTTAGAGGAAATGGTCGATTTAGTCGAAAGTCTCAAACCCGTTGCAACTGCCGTTGGACGGAATATACCAGAAAAAATAGGGGTAGGTTTAGAACCTGCCCCTATTTATTTAGCTGTAGCAAGTTGAGAAGTAGTTAGGAGTTCTTGTGTTGGGAGTTAGTAGTTGTGAGTTCTTGTGTTGGGAGTTATGAGTTGATGAAGAGTCAAAAGGTAGGATAGAGCGAAAAGCTTATTATTCTAGCGCTCCTAAACTAACTATTAACTCCTCACTCCTAACTCTTAACTCCTAACTTTTTTAATCAGTGGCTTTCTCCACAGCTTTAACCACATCATCCAAAGCTTTTTCTGCTTGCTTAATAAACTTATCAGCTTCAGCGTCAGAATCAGCATTCATCGCAGTGCTTATAGATGCTCTAGCGCGATTCATTGCTTTGGCAGCTTCAGGAATTCCTGCTTTTTCCAATAGACCCGCAGCTTCTTCCATTGAGCTTAATGCTGTGTCCAAGTGCTTTTGAATTTGGTCGGCACTTTTTGCCGATTCTGCTGCACTCATTGCGATACCACCTCTTTCCAATGCTTCAGCAGCAGCATTCAATGCTTCTGTGTCAACGGACGCAAGTAATAAACGTGCAGATGTAGACTGCGATGAATTGACAGCAGTGGGATTTGCTGCCACGACTGGGAATGAAGCCAGCGTCAAACCTGCAATAACAACGTTCGATAACAAAATTTTTCGTAACATCTTTTTATGTTTTTGCTCAGAATTAAAGAAAAATTAATTCATAAATGCAAATTAGACAACTTTAATAAAATTGCCTTTTGCAGGCTAGAAATTAACCCCTACAACCTGGCATAATCATTTTGCTATCGTCAATCTGAGAAAAACCTATTTTTAATATTTGCTATTAATTAAGTAAATTTACTGTTAAATGCCAATTAAAATTAAAGCTAACATATCGTTACTAAATATACACTTAATAATCATTTTGATAAATTTCGTAGGGGCGGGGTCTCCCCGCCCTTTTGGGCTAAGATATTAGATATCGAACACCTTATTCACGAATTTTCCGAAATTCATATGCATTTGACTCGGCACCCCAAACTTGTTTACCCTTAGCATCAAAACCTCTATCCCAAGTTTTCATATTTGTATCACCTAACACAATTGTATTAGTGATTTTCACCGCTCCTCGAACATTAGCAGGGCAACCTTGAGAAGGGGTTATACCAATATAGTTCTCTCCCGAACGTGTGAGGAAAACGCTACAAAATGGTTTACCAAGGTCATTAGATTTGACAATTCGCTCCGAGGCTGGTTTGTTGCATAAGTTGACCGCAGTTTCAGGGTTAACTGGTTTATAAGATAGCGATCGCACGGTTCGACCACTATTTACGGAAGATATCTCTAAAAAGCGTTGCCGATAAGGTTTGTTCAATTCGGGTGATAAAGCTTGTTCTTGATATAGAAAAATTGATTTATTCGTAGATTGGGAATTGCGGTCGCTTAAACCAATACGGCAGGCAGTCATCCTCACATTCGCAACTTTAGGATTAGCACGAGCTTGTGCCGAAGTATCCATAGTCCCTTCTAAGCGGGATGCAACATCCTCTACTTGCTGTTGATTGGACGAATTCGAGCCAAGTTTGTTTTCCTGGGCAACGGCAACTTGAGTATAATGACTCAATAATGAGATGCCGAATAACACGACAGCTAAACTGGTATTTCGGATTTTTTTAACAGCCTTCATAACGATATGTATGTATATACTTATATTAAATTATAAAATTCATACAACGATACAAGCCAATACTACAAAAAATAAATCATTATTTTCGTTCATTTTCCGTGGAAATTGCACATTGCGATTTAAAAAGAACTGGAATTGAAGCGCGTTTTCTTTCTTCAGATGAGCGACCTCGACAATTGCTACAAAGAGTGAAAAGTCGGTAGTAAACATGCACAATACCACAGCAGGAGAGGATAAAAATGACTATTAGCCTCGACATACCACCAGAATTAGAGAATGCGCTCTGTATAGAGGCTGCGGAATTAAATTTACCATTAGCTGAATATATTCTGCGTCTTTTATCTAGCAGGCAAATTTTAAACAATCCACCCAAAACAGGAGCAGAACTTGTAGCTTACTGGCAAAGTGAGGGTATTATTAATTCTCGACCCGATATTACTGATAGTCAAGTACATGCTCGTAACTTGCGACATGAAGCAGAAACACGGGAGCGAACTTAGATAGAATTTATGTATCTACTCGACACGGATGTTCTAATTGACATTCAACGAGGTCATGCCCCTGCAATCACCTGGTTTGTAAGTTTACCACAAATACCCAGTGTTCCAGGTTTCGTTGTTATGGAGCTTATTCAAGATGCTAAGAATGCACAGCAAGTTCGCAATGCTCTTAAACTCGTTGCTCCATTGTCTATAGTTTGGGCTACCGAAACTGATTGTGTGCGTGCTTTATCAGATTTTACAACCTACCATTTATCTCATAGTCTTGGTTTGCTTGATGCTCTAATTGCAGCTTGTGCAGTTGGTAGAGGTGCGACACTTTGCACTTTCAATCTCAAGCATTATCGAGTCGTACCTGGACTGGTTACAGAACAACCTTATATGCGTTGATATTTCTAGTAGCAATTCGGGCGTAGGTTGGGTTAAGTGGAATAGAGTTTAGTGTAACCCAACTTACAATCCTTGGGTTAACAAAAATTTTCAAATGATGAATAAAGTACAATAAGCAGATGCCGCAAACAGTCACAACCTTTTAGAATTAGTAGAAAGGATGTTCGTTTATAAGTTCTTGTTCTGTGGTTCTGAACTTTTGCTTATATGCTCAATAAATTCTGGATAATTCTCTAAATCTTCTGGTGTCTCTAATGCTGGCATTTCAATCCAATTAGATAAGAGCATGTAATTTATCTACATACGCATGGAAGGCTTCTTCGTCTTCTCTATGAGTAAGTACATAAGCATATAACTCTTTGCGGTTCATTGTTTTTAAGTTAGGCTTACTTATACTACATACCGATTCATAAATCCTCATCCTCCCGCGATTCTTCTAATTCGATTAATAATTTTTATAACTATACACAACACAAGCCTACTTTAATCAACTTACTCTACAGCAAAATCTGTTAATTGACGCATTTTCGGAGTATGAAAACCAATCACAATATCGTGTTTCGGCACACCTATTTCAATCAATTCACTCGCAATATCAACTTCAGTTGAGTTTTGCTGAATCCAGATTTTTTCATTTTTGATATCTAGATGCATCATGACCCCATAGACTCGGTTTTGATTATTCCAACCTACACTCATGATTTGATAATGGTCGCGTTCGGCATCAAAAATTTGTTCAACCTCTACTTCTCCATAACTAGGTTTGTACTGAGAATATTCAGATAATACTTGCTTAATCTTATCTCGGTATTCATCTAGTTTAGCCATTTCACAATCTCCGCTGTATCAACATTATAAATAATAATTTTTAGCTTGTTCTCAGATATGACTATTTGAGTAAAAGGTAAATTAAAAAAGTCATTATAAACTGCCAAGGGAACTGCTAAATACAAAATTCTCTCTGGATCTTCCGAGCGTAATGCAGTGCGATAATTAATAAACTGTCCCAATGCCATATGAAACTCAGAAATCTTTGAGGCACTAACAAAATTTTTAATTTCAACTGCTATTTTTTCTGTACCTTTTTCTGCTGCTATAAGTTTTTGGACACCTAAATCAATCTGTATATCAACCCCACCACAACGGATACTTAATGGGTCATCTGTAATTGTCCATCCATCTTTTTCCAGTGCTGACCTAACTATACCGTGAAATAAATCCCGTGCCATACATATCCTAAATAAACCTCATGCCTAAATTACATAAAATATCTATCGTGCGCCGTAAAGCCAACATGCAATTACTCATAATATTGATTTTTTAAAGATAATAATTAAGCAATCTGGAGCGTATAAGGTTCGGGAATTGGTTCATTTTCTGCTTGCCACGCTTCGAGATACATTTCGATTACTTCTTCACCCCTGCAAATCGCCTCTTCACGGGTTTTGCCGTGAGTGCAAGGCATGACAACGCGATCGCTAAATTCTGGGATGGTAACTAAAAAAAGTTCATCTTCGTTACTCCACTGAAGAATCATACTATACCGATTCATAAATTCTCATCCTCCCGCGATTCTTCTAGTTCGATTAATAATTTTTCTAACTGTTTCTCTAAATATAGTGGCACATCATCTCCATCTTTGCCTGAAATTGTTAACGTTTTCCTTAGAAAAGGATGTCTCCAACGCTCGTGGCTACCTTTCCCACGCTTTGGTAGATAAATAAACCCCTCACGTTGAATCTGGATTTTCAATTCTCTAATTTTTCTGGGCATAATTTCTGGGCACAAGTTGTAGGTTGGGTGGAGCGTAACGGACTGTGGCGTAACCCAACATCGATTATTGACAGAACAGAAAGATTTAATGTTGGCTTACATTGCAAAATAGTTTTATTTATTAAGCTGTCGCTCCACCCAACCTACACATAATAAAAAAGGATGAGCATCTGCCCATCCTCAAAACCATATTTAAAAGTAACTAACTAGTTACCAATCAAAAATTACGTTCCCGAAGTCCAGGAGTTGCTGTAATCGATTTGGTCTTGTGTCAGCGTGTCAACAGTAATACCCATAGCTTGCAATTTCAAGCGGGCAATTTCCTTGTCAA
>CAXTCQ010000083.1:0-29271 GCA_964242965.1 uncultured Calothrix sp.
CACCCCCACCAACCAACCTCAAACAACAGGAATAATAGCCGAATAGAATATTACTTCTTGTCCAGCTTGAGATAAACCGCAATACTCACATCGGCAATTTGCTCTTTGAACAACTAATTGTCGTAAAGAAATTGGAATGCTAGGTATTTATTGCTGTTTTGTAACACGTCGCGATGCCCTTGGCAACCACTTTGTGGTATCGCAAGCGAAGCAAAGACAAAAATTCCGTTAATTCGACAAGTCCTTCTGCCTCTTGACGCTCTGTCTGGCTCAACTCTTCACCTGCATCCTGACGGTCTAATAAAAATTGAAGACGCTCTTGAACAGCTTTTAAAAGAGATTAACTTTATCGTTTATTCACAGCGGTTGCTACCATCTTCATTCCCACTGGTGCAGCTAAAACTAACCCACGTCGCATAGGCTGAACGGGATGCTGGTTACAAAGTGATAATTGATATTGCGATAAAATGGTTGCCAAGATTATTTTCATTTCGTACATAGCGAATGACATACCGAAACAGTGACGATTCCCACCACCAAAAGGTAAATATTCATAAGGAGAGAATTGCCGTTCTAAAAAGCGCTCTGGTATAAATTGTTTGGAATTAGGATAAGTTTGTTCGCGGTGGTGCGCTAAGTAAATGCTGGGAATAATTAAGGTTTTTGCGGGTAACTGATAACCCATAATTTCCAAAGGCGATTTTACGATTCGACTAAAGGAACTTGTTGCAACTGGATAAATTCTTAAAGTTTCTTGGCAAACTGCGGTCAGATAAGGCAACTTAGTAATCGCAGTTGGTTCCGAATTTACATTAAGGCTGACAAGTTCATTTAATAACTTTTCTTGCACGATTCGCAATCGAGCAACCCAGTAAAACGCCCAAACCAAAGCTGAAGTACTGGTTTCATGTCCTACTACCAACAGAGTCATTAACTCGTCACGCAGCTCTCGATCTGACATTGCTTGTCCATCATCATAACGAGCAGACATTAATAAACTTAAAACATCTTTGCGATTTTGGTTTTTATCTGCTCGAATTTCCCGAATATGACTATAAATTAAATCATCGACTTTTTCTAACAGACATAACAACCTTCCCCAAGGACTCCACGCACCAAAATCTTTTTGCCAAAAGCTAAACAATAAAGCACCCGAAATCACGGGAAGACAAATTAATTCTAATAGATTTGCTAAGATTTGCCGTAGTTCTTCCAAACGCTGTCCTTCATCAAAACCAAAAACGACCCGTAGAATCACACGCATGGTAATTTCTTGCATTGAGTCGTGAATATTAAATGGCTTCTCAACTTGCCAATTTTGAATAACTTGTTTAGTTATTTCCTCGATAGCATTCCCATAAGCACGCATCCGATCGCCATGAAAAGTTGGTGCTAATAATTTGCGTTGATTTTGGTGAGGTTTGCCATCTAGTAAAAGTAAGGAGTTACTACCCAAAATATATTTTAAAATTTCATTTCCTTTCCCGGCATCTAACTTACTGACATCCGCAGTAAAAATTTGTTCTAGTGCTTGAGGATGACTGAAATAAACAGTATTATTACCACTTTTATTTTTAATAGTGAAGTTATCACCGTAAGCTTTACTAAATTCTTCCATATATTGCAATGGTTGGAAAACCTGTTTTATCCGCCGCCAAAATACCGACACCTCTGGACCATCGGGAAGAGTGTTATATACTGTTGTCATACACTAAATTAACAAGATGATGAAGCGAATAAAATAAAGTAAATCAAATGAAGCGCAAATGTATTTACCTATTCATCTCTGTACTTACAAATCCGGAAATATAACACTTCCATCTAAATATAATATACTGTAGGGGCACAGCAATGCTGTGCCGTTATACCCGCTATATTAGGTAACAAATACCTCATCGGTAGAAAAAAGTAGATTTGTGACCAACGATAAACCAACCGACTACGCTGCCATAATACGCGCTGCCAATCAAATTTCAGAACCTCCCGAATGGTTGAGTGCGGGTAAGCACGTCTATTCGCCCGAATATGGAGTCGGCGAAGTGATGGCAATATTAGGTAGACGGTTGATTGTCAAGTTTGTGGAAGAGGTTAACCCTACCCAATTTGCGGATTGGGAAAATGTTCTAGCTTCATCTTCAATTAAACCAAGTAATACTAATCTAGTTTCTTCCACCAGCTTTTTAGAAGAAACAAACCCCAATGCTGCAACCATTAGCGAACAAATTCACCAAATTCCGCAGTTAGCGTTTCAATCTGTAGCCCAAGAATTTATTGCAACTGTAAGCTTAATAGACATCAAAAAAGCCCATATCGGAATTATCCACCCCGTACCCGGCGATTTACCACCTGCTTTACGCTTGGGGTTACAAAATATTGGCATCAAGAGCATTTTCTCTCACCAGCTAGAAGCACTTGATAAGTTGCGTGCTGGTTTCGACTTAAGTATCACCACACCTACAGCTTCGGGAAAGACGCTATGTTATAACCTCGCCATTCTAGAGTCTTGCCTCAAGCAAACAGCAACCGCTTCAAATTCTCCAAACCAAACAGCATTGTATATATTCCCACTCAAGGCATTAGCCCTCGACCAAATGCGGAAGTTACAATCCTTGGTTCGAGCAATGCCGACTAATCGCATTAAACTTGCTTTAATGACAGGGGATATACCCGTCAAGGAACGGCAGCGCTTATTTATCCCCAATCCCCCCAATATTTTGGCAGTAAGTCCAGATTTGCTGCATCACTATCTATATAATCTGCGGCGAAGGGAGGAGGGGGAAGGATGGCGCAAATATTTAAAGCAATTGCGTTATGTTGTCATCGATGAAAGTCACACCTATACTGGTGCTTTTGGTGCCCATTTTGCTAATTTGATGCGACGGTTGAGGTTAGCAGTTGATGCAGTTGGCGGTAATTCTAATAATCTTCAATTTATTTGCTCTAGCGCTACAATTGGCAACCCGGTAGAAATGGCATTGCGGTTTAGCGGTAGGACGCACCAACCAGACCGACTGCATCTAATTCAAGCTAATGGTGCCCCATCTGGGGGACGTACTTTATTATCACTTGCACCTACTAGTGCTGCCAATGTCGAAGCTTCTAAAATAGTTATTTCTTGGTTGCAGCACCATTTAAGCGGTATCGTATTTTGCAATTCGCGTGCTGCGGTTAAAGGTTTGTTGGGGTTAATTCAACGCGAAACTCAACGTCAAGGACTTGGATATGCCGATAAAGTAGCGGTATTTTACAGTTCGCTGACAAGCGATCGCAGGCAGGAAATTATCCACAAGCTACAATCTGGGCAAATCAAGGTAATTATTGCAACGTCATCTTTGGAAGCGGGGATTGATTTGCCCGAATTAGATTGCTGTTTGATTCGTGGTTTTCCTGGTAGCTTGATGTCATTTTGGCAACGAGTCGGTCGAGCCGGACGCAAACAACATGGGTTAGTGATTTATTTACCATTAGCTCAAAATCCAATCGATGTATATTACGCTCAAAATCCTCAACATTTACTATCGGGTGAGGTAGAGAGTGCTGCTTTTAACCCGGATTATCCGACAATTTTAGGTAAGCACCTGGAGTGTGGTTGTATTGAAAGCAGCATTGATTTGAGCGAATTGAATAGCCGCTTTGGTAATGTTGCGGGTGCAGTTGTAGATTCGTTATTGCAGCAAAACAAGCTTTCTCTTAGTAACGGTGGCAAGTTGTGGGGTAGGGGATACCCTCATAAGGAAGTTAATATTAGAAGCAGTACTCAAACTTCGATTTCTCTGATTGATAAGCACTCCGGGGAAGTTATAGAAAGCATGTCGCTTCCCCTTGCTCATCGAGAAGTATTTCCAGAAGCAATATATTTTGTACAAGATGAAGGTGGTGAGATTATTGCTTACCAATCGGAAAGTTTGGATGTGTTACGAGGGGAAGCAAAACTCGCTTTTTTGGCCAAGGATACAGATTTATTTACCGAAGCTGAGTCGGAGTTAAATATTCAACGGCTTTCAAATTTAGCAGAGTCTAAAGTTATTCCCACTAATATTAAAGATGGTAGGTTACGGTTAACGCTGGTTTGGGGAGAAATTACAACTTCTGTCATCGGTTACAAGTTGATGAAGCGTAGCTATGGGATGACTTGTAAAAACGAACGTTGTAGTAACTATAAGCAATCTTTGGAGGGTAAAACCTGCCTCAAATGCAAGCGTCCTCTGTATTCAGCAGAAGTAACAAAATTACAGTCGGAGGTGGTATTTAATGAATCATATGTGACTAAGTATCAAGCACCTTGCGTGTTGATAGAGATAAACGAACCGCTAAAACAAGCACTTACTAAGCAAGTTAATTTGTTGAAGCAAGAGGTATTAAAAATAGCAGGGGGAGAAATTCCCGAACAATATCAAGCGCTGTGGAAAAGCAATCCCGATTTTACAGCATTGCATAGCATTCAGCATCAAATCGTTAAGGCTGTACCGTTGGTGGTTTTATCTTCATCCTTGGATGTCGATAGTATTGTTCAGGAAAAAGAAGGTAAAGCGATCGCGTATTTTTACGATACCTGCGAAGGTGGAAATGGGGCAGCAGAGGCGATATTTCATGAATTATCTCGTTTTGCAACTAAAGGGTATGCTTTAGCTAGTGAGTGCAATTGTGAAGTTGGTTGTCCCAAGTGCTTGCATTCGAGTAGTTGTCCGCAGCATAATTCCGGGCTGAATAAGGATTTAGGGTTGTTTCTGCTGGATGCCATTAGTCAAGGAGAGTAGGGTTAAGTAAGCACCATCGCACAGCAATCTTCTGAACGAGTATCGCACCTCGCCCACATTACTTTTTTCCTAGAACATCAATACTAGAACTATGGGAAAATTTGAACGCTGAACGCGAACTAAGTCAGCCAGAGGTACTGGTCTCTAAAATATCTAGCTTTGCTTTTCCCAAATTACTTTATCCCCAACATTGACGACGTTGCACATTTATAGCAACCGGAGCTTCTGCAATCCAATCACCAAAACTATCATACGTTTCCCCATCATCACGAACAACCTGCACAAATTGGATCTTCCCAACCTCGCCACATACAGACACTATTCTTACTTTCTGTCCCCTACACCATTGTTCAAAATGCTGACTCGTAGAATTTGCAACAACGCTCGTGCCCTCTTGCCAACCCAATTTCCACTCCTGCACATCATTGGCAGGGCAAAAATTAACGCCGCAAGTTGATTGGCTATTTTCTGTTTGGTCATTGCTTGCTACCTCTACAGAGTCAAACTCGTCCATGAATGGTTCTTCTTCGATTTGTGGCTGCACCTCGTCAACAGCTTCACAATCTTCGTAGTAGGCAAAATTGTCTAAGAATGGTTCTTCGACAATTTCTTCTTGAACTTCAACTAACCGCCCCTCTATGTACGCCTGCCGCAATAAGAGTGATTCTCGGATTATTTGTTGTGCTGTTAAGCCTTCGCGCTCAATCATCGCTTGCAGTGTAACGCCCGTGAAATAGTCATCTTCCCAAATCGGCGGAACTTGACAATACCTCTCACCTTTTGGGGTAGTTCGCCAAATGTTCGGCTCCGGTTTGAGTGGTTTGGGTTTGCGCTGCTGTTTAATTAATTCGCGTACCGCCGCTTGGTCTAATTGCTCCGTATATCGCATCTGCTCAACTACTGGCTGATACTTCTTGTTGTTCTTAGCCAGAAGGAATATTGTGTCCGGTTCAATATGTCGCAATGCCTCTGGCTCGAATTTTTCAAACGTTGCCGCAACCTGAATGTACTTTTTATGCTCGTCTTTCCAGCCTTGCTCTTTAATTATCTGCTGATACCTGCTCTTGGAGCTATTCTCCTTCACGTCAGCGAGCCAAAAAGCGTAACGCAAAATCTGCTCAGTCGAATCGCCTAACTCTTCGTAATAAAAATTAACAATTTTTTCTGGCGCTATTTCATCTGCTTGCGCCGCAATATCACGTTCAAGTTCAAGTTGGGCAATTGTTTGTTCGTCAGCCTGCAATACACCCTGCAATTGTGTCATCATAGAATCTCAATCCTTTACAAGTGGGTTGTTTGAAGGCGATCGCTCAAGTTCCGCCAAGAAATAGTGCGATCGCCTTTATTATGTCTATATCCTATCATAAAAATGACACATTTTAAATATTATAACGATATATTAATATCATATATAGTAGATTATTATATGTGTAAAGTGTAATAAAATATTTATCATTCCAGTGACATAATTGGAAGGGTAGAATGAAAAATTTAAAAATGGATAAAGAAGTTCTTCAAAATCGTTTAAAGAAGCTGGGTTGGACGGCTTATAAGTTGGCGCATGAAGTTAGTAAAATTCGCGTTTCTGTATTTGGAGAAGAAGAAAAAAAGGGTGCCCACTTAGTAACCGCAGTATCAAATGTTCTTGAAAATCCGAATGCTTCTAGCTTTAAGAATGTTGAAGCTGCCGTTCGAGCAATGGGTGGAGAGATTATTATTCGTTGGCAAACCGTAGAGCAGGTTGTAACAGGGCATGAAGAAGTTAAATTATGAACGCAACGTTGAGGATTCAAGTTGCTGGTAAAAGTTAATTTCATCATGGTTATTGGATGGATACTTAAGGAAATCATGGCGCTTGTATAATATCGAGGGCAAAGACCTAGCCCAAAAGTTGGATATTAGTCCTAACGCCATGTCCACACTAAAGAATTGCAAAAATAATGCCATGCGCCTAAGCATGGCATTATTTTTGATTTGTAACGCTCTAAATAAATTGGGAAAGGGAGAAGGGTTTATTTGCTTTACCCTTTAACCTTTCCCCTTTACCCAGCCTAGTTTACTATCGGCGTACTAGTCCCTAATCTCTAACAATCGTAGTAGAGAGCGAATTCGTGAGGATGAGGACGCAAACGCATTGGGTTAACTTCGTTATCAAGCTTGTAAGCAATCCAATTTTGGATAAAGTCTTCGCTAAACACACCACCTGCGGTTAAGAAAGCATGGTCATTTTCCAAAGCTTCGAGTGCAGCATCAAGAGAACCTGGAGTCGAAGGAACTTTTGCTAATTCTTCCGGAGATAATTCGTAAATGTTCTTATCTAAAGGTTCGCCGGGGTGAGTTTGGTTCTTAATACCATCTAAACCAGCACACAGCATTGCCGCAAATGCCAAGTAAGGGTTAGAAGTAGCATCAGGACAACGGAATTCCAAACGCTTCGCTTTCGGGTTGTTACCAGATAGCGGAATGCGAATCGAAGCCGAACGGTTTCCTGAAGAGTAAGCTAGGTTTACAGGTGCTTCGTAACCGGGAACCAAGCGCTTGTAAGAGTTAGTAGTGGGGTTAGTAATAGCTAACAGTGCTGGTGCGTGCTTGAGCAGACCGCCAATGTAGTATAACGCCATGTCACTCAAACCAGCATATTTATCCCCTGCGAACAAGGGCTGACCATCTTTCCAAATCGACTGGTGACAGTGCATACCCGAACCGTTATCGCCAAATACGGGTTTGGGCATGAAGGTGACGGTTCGACCATATTTCTTCGCTACGTTTTTGATGACATATTTGTAAGTCATTAACCAGTCAGCAGCTTGGATTAACTTACCAAATTTAAAACCAAGTTCGCACTGACCGCCGGTTGCTACTTCGTGGTGGTGTTTTTCGATGGGGACACCGCAAGCCTTCATGGTTAGCAGCATTTCCGTCCGCATATCTTGGAAGGTGTCGGTAGGCGCAACTGGGAAGTAACCTTCTTTAAAGCGAGGTTTGTAACCTAAGTTACCACCTGCTTCAGTTCTACCGGAGTTCCATTTACCTTCGATCGAGTCTACATAGTAGTAACCAGAACTTGAATTTTGGTCAAAACGAACATCATCAAAGATGAAAAATTCAGCTTCCGGACCAAAAAATACTGTATCGCCAACGCCACTAGCTATCACTGAATCGACTGCACGTTGAGCGATAGAGCGGGGACAACGGTCGTAGGGTTCCCCTGTACGAGGTTCGGCAATGCTACAAACAATACTTAATGTTGGCTCTTGCATGAAGGGGTCGATCCAAGCAGTGTTTGGGTCGAGAACCATGGTCATGTCTGAGGCTTCGATTCCTTTCCAACCCCTAATACTGGAACCATCGAACGGTACACCTTCACTGAAGCTGCTTTCGTCGATTTGGTCTTGGTACATAGTTAAGTGCTGCCAAGTTCCCAGCATATCGATGAATTTCAGGTCAATCATCTGAATTTTTTGGTCTTGAATCATCTTCAAGACTTCTTGTGGGGTTGTCATAGTTACTCCTTAATCTGCTGGTTTTCTCTTAATATCAATCAAAAATTGTCAAAGCATCGCTGAAGAATGCTTGGTCGAACCAAATTCTGACACACCTGGATATCGTAAAAATATGATGTCGAGATTTTTGTGCTTTTTGGTACAGAATTTCAAGTTTAAAGGTTATATTAACCTTTACCCAAACATAATGATACAAAAGTACACAGTGCATTGTCTGGGGGGCAACTTATCATAGAATCCTTAAGTAGACCTATGTTTTTGTGCCGAAATATATTTTAAGGTGGCGCGATTGTTTATGCGATGCTCCTTCATGAGCCGCAATCATGCGATCGCTGTTGATGCGTTTATTGCATCGAAGCAACCGAAAAATAAATATCAAACTTCAGATAGCAAAGATTGGGAGAAAAAGGAATGCGCGACGCTGTTACGAGTTTAATTAAAAATTATGACGTTGCCGGACGTTACTTCGACCGGATTGCGATCGACAATCTTAAATCATATTTTGAAAGCGGTACGGCACGAGTCCAAGCGGCTGTAGCTGTAAATGCAAATGCGGCAGCAATTGTCAAGCAAGCTGGTTCGGCTTTGTTTGAGGAGCAACCCGAATTGATTCGTCCTGGTGGTAATGCTTATACAACTCGTCGTTATGCGGCTTGTTTGCGCGATATGGATTACTATTTGCGCTATGCAACCTATGCAATGGTGGCTGGCAGCATGGATGTGTTGGACGAGCGGGTGTTACAAGGGTTAAGGGAAACCTATAATTCGTTAAGCGTGCCAATCAGTCCGACGGTTCGCGGTATCCAAATTATGAAGGATATGGTCAAGGCACAAGCTGTTGCTGCTGGTATTGCCAATACTAGCTTTGTTGATGAGCCGTTTGATTATATGACTCGTGAGTTGAGCGAGAACGATATTTAATCGACTACGCGAGTCTAACCGTGTAGTAGGGGTACGGCAATGCCGTACCCTTATTTATTTCCGAATGGTGTATCAAACAAAGCTTTAACAAAAAATTCCTCCCCCGACGCAGTTTTAATTGATAGCAGTATAGTTCTAGATTTTTTGTTAGAGGATGTTTGACAAGTATAGTTTCTGTGATGCTGAATGAAGCGAACGCGAGTGCGTGTCCCCTTGGGACTCAGCGAAATGTTCGCGCTTCGCGTTCCCGCAGGGTAGCATCTCAAGATTATACGACAAGTCGAGATTCTTCGTTACGCTCCGCTCCACTCAGAATGACAAATTTATACCTTTGTGGACTTTTAAAGCATCCTCTTACAGCGACTACCATTTGTGCATGAAACAACAAGCGATAACTGTGTTGCTGCAAGCGTATTTTGAGCTACAGCAAACAGCATTCAAATTGTACGAAGAATCAGATATGTTCTTTGACCGTGGTGACTTACTTGAAGCTGGAATAATTCAGGGAGTAGCCGATAAAATTTACGAAGAAGCCGAAAACTTAGACGTTTTTATTACCGAAATGGAGCCTCAATGATAGAACTTGATGAACTTAGGGCTAAAGCTAAAGAGTATTCAACGCAAGCGAAAAATTACAGTCGCAAAGCTATGGAAATCTCACCTACAAACCGAGAGCAAGGAAGAGAATTCATGAAAAAAGCTCGTGACGCGAGTCGCCGCTGCCAGGTCTTGATAAATGAAATACTTCGGAGAGATTCAAAATTATCAGAGTCATAAATTCTGTGATGATTTGCAACGACTGCTTATTGAATGTGGAAGTTGAACTTCCAACGCGAGTCTAACCGTGTAGTAGGGGTACGGCAATGCCGTACCCTTTTCATATAGAGCTACAGGATTTGACTTTAGTAATGCATGGGAAAAAGCGCCCCTATAGCAATTTACAGCAGCAAGCAGCTTGCATAAATATAGTAAGGGCACGGCAATGCCGTGCCCCTACGATAATCTAAACTTACGTACTCTATTTAGATGAAATCCGCTGTATATGTCGATATGTCATGTAGGCTACTTATTCAAGTGGAGTTGCGATCGCGTAGCGGTTCCCAACGGGAACATCGCAATTTGCTTTTTCGGATACATTTCGCTTAACTGCATTTTTAACTTTGTTTGATACTTCGTTAAAATTCGCTTCCGCAGTTGTTTTACCGTTATCAAATAAGTGCGTCCGTAAAAAAAGAAATGCTTGTGGATATTAAACTTACACTGCGCTCGTTTTACTTGTTACCAGATTTTACGCTTATTTTTAGAAGTGGTTCAATTTTAGTCTAAGTTCAATTTTCTGATTTGATGCGATAAACACTCTTCCGTGCTTTCGAGCGATACGTATGATTGCGTTAAGCTTCGCTTATCGCATCCTGACAGATGGAACGACATGAACTGTAGTTGTCAAATATTCAAGCCGCAGAGCTTTTGAGCGCTAATTAACTGCTTCTACTCCGATTCATAATCGCTATTTGGAAATGTCCCTTGCGCCACCATCTTAGTAAATACGGGAGCAGGTAGCCTATCCTGCACTATTACCGATTTTGGTGCTGCTTTATGTTGTACGAGCTGCTCAATTTTCATGTATGTACGTGATGTACTTACATGATACATTGGTCGCATTCATATTACTTCAAATTACGTCAAGCAAACTTTTGCGCCACCGTTTCAACCCCTGGGTCTACTTCAATCCACAAAACTGCACCACAACTTAAAGGTCTATCAGGTCGGTAAACTATGCGGCACGCTCCAGTAATTTTGACTTCATGATAATAGGCTGGGGGACGACTGCCTTTGTGAACCGCGATAATTGGCTCTTGTTGCTTGTTGGTTCGATTGCTGTCGAATATTTTCCTGTTGATATGGATGCGAGTGTCAGCTTGTTGGATACGCTTTCTCCAAGTGCCTTTAGGTCCTCTTTTTCCTGGCTGGACTTTTGGCATCCCGTTAAATAGAGGAATCTGCCAGAAGCGACCTATTTTTCTCGCACCTTGAATCCGTCCCTCTTTTAATAATTGTCGCAGACGTTGACAGCAAATATCAAGCAAGTTAGCAGCTTTTCTTGTACCAATCAGCATAATAAAACTCTAGCGCTAGGGTTTTTACCAGTACAAAATTATCAAGATTCTGCCGAACATCACAAGAATGGTAATAAATTTTTAATATAGTCTTTTAAAAATTATCGAAGCTATTTATTAAAACGGTGGGAATTAACAGCGAACAAAGTCAAGTTACCGTAACATTTATTGAAAAAAACTTATAATTATAGATAACTTTTTAGGCATGTATAACAATTTTATGTATTTTGTGACACTTCGCTGCGCTTAGATCCCCGACCTCTTTAAGAAGTCGGGGATCTAACATAACTAATGTTCATATGTTTGTAATATTTGATACTGTATTTATTAGTTCAGAATAAATATTCCTTAATAGCTCGGTTTATATTTATATATAAAGTTATTAATTATACTTTTAACTAACTTGTTCTTTGCGATATGCGCGACTGCACGCTAAAAGCGATATGCCTCCGGCACGTTAGCGCGATCGCCGCAAAAATCAATCGACTTGCTTGATATTTCTGAGTCTTCGCTCCCCAATAGCGGTAGACAGACTCTGAAAGTTGTGCCTTGTCCCTCGCCTTGACTTTCTACCCGAATTGTGCCACCGTGAAGTTCAACAATTTGACGAGCGATCGCCAGTCCCAATCCTAACCCGCCAAATTTGCGAGTCATAGAACTATCGAGCTGCCGAAAATGTTCAAATACATAAGGCTGAAACTCAGGATTAATGCCAATGCCTGTATCCACGACTTGAATTTGAGCTAGCTTATCCACTTGTTCGAGCCGAATCTCTACCCGTCCACCAGCGTTTGTAAACTTGACGGCGTTTGACAGCAGGTTCCAGACGACTTGTTGTAACCGAGTGGCATCGCCAAAGACTTGTCCGAGGTTCGGTGATAACTCGGTCGTCAATTGAATGCTTTTTGCTTCAGCAGCAAGGCGAACAGTTTCGATTGCAGCACCGATAATTAATGCAATACTTACAGGAGTTGGATTCAACCTGAGCTTGCCCTGGATAATTCGAGAAATATCGAGTAAGTCTTCCACAAGTTGAGCTTGCAGTTTGGCATTGCGCTCAATCGTGGCGAGTGCCTCTTTTGTTTTAGCTTCATTTAATCTGCGGTTTTGCAGTAGCTTTGTCCATCCCAAAATCGGATTCAGAGGCGATCGCAACTCATGGGACAGCATCGCTAAAAATTGGTCTTTGAGGCGGTTTGCTTGTTCTGCCTCAGCACGGGCGGCAATTTCAAGTTCAAGGCTACGATTTCGTTCATTTTCTAGAGCCACGCGATCGCTCACATCCAATGCTAAAGACAGCACCGAAACTAACTTTCCATCGTTAACCAGCGCCGAATTATACCATTCACAGTACACTATCGAGCCATTTTTAGTATAATTTCGATTCAGGGAAACCGTCTGTGGAGAACTAGTCATGCTGGCAATCATAGCGTTTACCGCGTCTACATCGTCCTCATGGACAAATTGCCAGTCACCAAGTCCTCGACCGATTGCTTCTGCGGCTTCCCATCCGAAGATTTTTTCCGCCGATGATGACCAGCGCGTCACCTCAAACTCCGAATTCCACTCAATCACCCCTAACGGTGAATTTTCGACATGGAAATTCAGCTTTTGCAAGACATTTTGAAGCTCCGCTTCGGTTTCCCGTTGTTTTTGTCGGATGCTGGCTTCCCGCATTTCCCGCTCGATTGCGGGAATCAATCGTGCCATTCGTTCTTTGAGGATGAAATCGTGTGCCCCGGCTTTCAAAACAGGTACAACCGTATCTTCGTTAATCGTACCTGAGACAATAATGAAAGGAATGTCTAGTCCTGCGTGTTTGAGCACAGACAAGGCTTTGGGAGCGCCAAATCCAGGAATTACGTAATCGCAGAGAACTACGTCCCAGCAAGACTGTTCGAGAGCAGCACTCATATCAGCAGCCGTTTCTACGTGCATATAAGTTAAGTCATAGTCATTTTGCTCTAATATATGCAGCAGCACCAGCATATCATCTTCAGAATCTTCGACAATTAAAACCTGTAGCGGTTTACCCATGCTTTTTTATTCCTCCCAAGGTAAAATAAAAAGTTGCTCCCTGTCCGACCTTACTTTCTGCCCAGATGTGTCCTCCATGACGGTGAATAATGCGTTGAACGGTGGCTAACCCAACGCCGCTACCTTCAAATTCTATCGCTGAGTGCAGTCGTTGAAACGGTTGAAACAGTTTGTCTGCATCATCCATATCGAAGCCAACTCCGTTATCACGTATGAAGAAAACTCCCGGATGGCTCGTTCCAAACTCAATTACAGCAAGGCTGACTTTGTTGGTATATTTCCAGGCATTACCCAGTAAGTTTTCCAGCGCGACCTTGAGCAATTGAGCATCAGCAATTGTACTTAAACTTGGAGTAATTTTAAACTCAACTTGCCGCAATTGTTTGTTTTGGAGGTCTGGGGCATTAGCAAAGCTTGTCGAACATATTGCACTCACCATTTCACTCAAGTTAATTTGGCTGCAATGTAGCTCTACTCGACTAATTTGCGACAAACGCAGCAAATCTTCGATTAGGTGACGCATTGTTTGCGACGAAGTTTGAATGCGAGTTAGATAATCCTGGCTTTTTGGATTCAAGCTATCAGATGCTGATTCTCTAAGCATTTGCGTAAAATAGTCAATCCGCCGCAGCGGCGATCGCAAGTCGTGGGATACTGAGCTAGAAAAGCTTTCTAGTTCGCCATTAATTACCTTCAATTGGGCGGTTATTTGCTCTAAGCGCGTATTTTTATCTTTTAGTTCTAACGTGCGTTCGGCGACCGTAGCCTCTAGAGTTTGGGTGTATTGCTCTAATTGGGTATTCGCAGTTGCTAATTCTGCATTTGTTTGGGCAAGATTTTGATAGAGAAGCGCGTTTTCTAATGAAACGGCAATTTGAGCCGACAGCAGCCTTAAGATTTCTAATCGTTCAACTGTAAATGCTCCCGTAGTCAGATGATTTTCGAGATATAGCAGGTTTTTAATTTGCCCTTGATAAATAATTGGCGTACACAATACAGATTTGGGTTGATACGTTGTAATATATGGGTCGGTTATAAAAATACCTTCAGTAGTTGCATTATTTAATACAATAGTTTCTCCTGTTCGCACGACGTAATTTAGAATTGCTGTAGGAAGTTGATTTTGTTTGGTTGATAATGAAATAATTTGATTTTGGTCAACTGCACCAGCGGCAACAATTACAAACATTTCGGATGTTTCCGCAATTAAAAATCCACGTTGAGCAGCGGCATTTTCAATGACGATTGCGATTAATCGATTCAGCAAATTTTCTAGTATCAGTTCGCTGGCGATCGCGCTCGTCGCTTTGACTACGGTTGATAAATCTAACCAAGCAGTTTTGTTACCGGATGTAGAGGTGACACTAGCAACTCGATTTGCCTGAATTTGCTGTGTTAGCAAATCCGGGTAACGAGTCAGTAAATCTTGCGTTTTTGCCGTTGCCCCCCAACTCCCATAGCCTAAATACGCATCATTCAAGTAAGCTGTAGCAATTTTCGGTTTATTAATTTCTAAATAAAACTTGGCTGCTAATTCGTTTGCGAGGGCTTCATCTTGCGTATATTCATGGTTTCTGGCAGATTGAATACTGCAATCGTAAGCATTCATTGCCGCGAGGGTATCACCAGTCACCCTCTTGATTTCAGCTTCGACTAACTCGTATTTATGCTGAAAATTCATTGGTGCGTGGAGCGCTTTGAGTCGGAGAATTTCTTGATTTGCCTGTACCTGTTGCAATGTCCGATTTTGCTCGTTTTCATCTAGACCATTGTATCGAGCCAGTAGCGTTAGCGAGTGGTAGAAGATATACTCATAACGCATCATCATCGCCAAGACACTATCCACCTGAGCAGCCGTAGATTGAGCATAGGCTAGAGCTTGGTTGTAATCTCCAAACCAATACGCCAATATCAATTTGAATAAATAAAAACAGCACAGCAGCGTATTCCAATTAGCAGCTTCTACGATGGGTAACATCGTGACTTCATTGAAGCTATCCCCCGTTAATATGAGTGGATTATCTGCCTCACCCATAAAATTCAAAACGACTTGCCGCGCCATTCGGATGTAGTACATTCCCAACTGTTGCCCAAAGCGATCAACGAGTTCGACATAAGTCAGCACCTTTTGATTAACGGTTTCGAGATTTTCGCCACAAAAGAAGTAGTACATGGCATATTCTCCAGTGCCATATCCCACAAACTCAATGTTGCCTACTTCGGTCGAACGCTCGATTGAAGATTGAATAAATTCCAGCGACGAACGCAGCGAGTTTTTGATGTGGTGAATGTGAGTACCATAGACTTTCAACACTTGAGGATAAAGCGTTTTCTCGTTGAATTGTTCCAACAGTTTCAGCGACAATTGCCCAAATTCGTACCCAGCATCTGCATCCCCAAACACCTCAGAGCTAAGAAACCCATAAATACAGTAACTAAACGACGACGGAACCCAGTTCCCATATTCAACCGAAAGCCGTACCATCGTTAACATCATCGGCATAAACAATTGCGGTCGAGCTATGTAAACTGGACCCGGCATCGTAATCAGAATTTCCATCGCTGCCCGTTTGTTGGCATCGCTCATCACGGGCAAATTGGCTAACGTCGCTATTACTTCGGGTGTAAACACCAACTGAGTCCGAAGTTTAGCACAGTATAGCTCGATATCAAGAGCATCAGTGGGAATCGGCACATCTAGCAATTCCAACACCCTTAATGCTGTCTCAATGGATGCGGGTAAATCGCCTCGAGCAACTTCTAGCTGAATTTGTTGTTTATAAATTCGGATGCGTTCGAGCAGCGTATTTGTATGGTGTAGTGCCACATCTATCAGCGATTGCGATCGCGCATAATTGCCATTAATACAGTCAATATCAATCGCTGCCTCATATAAATCCAGGGTCAAACTATAGTCATTGTCCCAGCAGTCAGGAGCTAAAAGCGAATATCCCAAATTGAAATAACGGGCAGCAGGTTCGTAAGCGATCGCCGCCTTTGCTTTTTTACCTGCAATCAAATTTAATTTAGCTAACTCCTTTCTCTCGGCTTGCTCAACAATCAAATCGAGTCCCAAATTCAATTGATTTACTAATTCAAAAATATTTTCTTTTTGTTGTTCTAAAGATTGACTTTGCCGCATTCGCCGACCGATTTTGAGATGCGTGGCTTTGCGTTCATCTAACTGTATTAATGTATAGGCAGCTTGCTGAACTCGGTCATGAAGAAACCGATAGCCAATTGCGCGATCGCTCAGAGCAATAGCAGCTGTTTCTTCTCCCACAACCAACGGAATTTTGTAAGCTTGACTTAACGGCAACACCAATCCAACTTGCATCGCTAACCAAATTTCCTCAGCCGTTTTCAGCAACGATGTTGCCGAAATCACCGAAAGCGTTTCTAAATCGAAACGGTTGCCAATACAAGCCGCTAATTTCAACAACGTTTGCGTCGAAGTTGGTAGTTTTTGAACCTTGTTAATCATCAACTCGACGACATTATCAGTGACACCGACCGTTTCAATTTGTCCTAAATCCCATTGCCAACGAGCGATCGCAAAATCAAATGCAATTAAATTTGTTTGCGCTAGCGACTTCAACAGTTGAGTTACAAAAAAGGGATTACCATCGGTTTTCTCATAAATTAATCGAGCTAATGGTGTTGAATCTATTTCTCCTAGCGTCTCTCCAACCAATTGCTTGACATTTTCCAGATTTAATGATGGCAACCGAATTTGATGAATCCTTGCTTTCCCTTGCAATTGCTCCACCATCTGCATCAAAGGATGGGCAGCACTAACCTCATTATCTCGATACGCACCCAATATCAGTAAATAGCCGCTACTTGCGTCGGTCATCAACGCGCTTATGAACTTCAAAGATGCCGAATCTGCCCACTGTAAATCATCTAGAAACAGCACTAAAGGATGAGATGCTTGAGCAAAGACGCGAATAAACGCGCTCATGACACGATTGAATCGAATTTGCGCTTCTGTCCCTCCCAATGTTGGTACAATCGATTGCGCTCCAACGATAAGTTCCACTTCGGGAATTACCTCGACTATAACTTGACCATTTCCCCCCAAAGCTGCTTGTAATTTCGTTTTCCAAGTTGCTAAACGGTCGTCACTTTCGGCTAACAATTGTTGAATTAAGGCTCTAAGCGCTTGAATCAGTGAAGCATAGGGAATATCTCGCCCAAATTGGTCGAATTTACCGAAAATAAAGTAGCCGCGTCGTTGCACAATTGGTTTGTGAATTTCGTTTACCAGCGACGATTTACCAATGCCCGAATAACCGCTTACCAAAACCAATTCAATATTTGGTTGAGAATTTTCGGGCACAGCGATGCGCTCGAATGCCTGCATTAGTGCTGCAACTTCAGCTTCCCGACCGTACAACTTTTGGGGAATTAGCAACAATCCTGGTGTATCGTGTTGCGCTAAAGCAAACTCGCTCGCGGTTCCAGTATTAGTCAACTGAGCTTGACATACCTCTAAATCTGCTTTCAGTCCAAATGCACTTTGATAACGGTCTTCGGCATTTTTTGCCAGTAACTTGAGAAGGATATTTGAGATAACAACTGGAATCTCTGGACGGATTTGATGCGGTGGAAGCGGTGGTTTGGCGATATGAGCGTGAATTAGCTCTAAAGGGTCGGAAGATTGAAACGGTAAAACTCCAGCCAGCAACTCATAAAATGTTACCCCCAACGCATATAAATCGCTTCGATAGTCCACCGAGCGATTCATTCGACCTGTTTGCTCTGGAGAAAGGTAGGGAAGACTTCCTTCGAGTTCTCTGGGAGAACATAGCGAAGGATTTTCTTTGTCAAGACGAGAAGCAATACTAAAGTCAATTATTTTAATTTCTTGATTTGGGCAAATCAGAATATTCTTTGGCTTAATATCTTTATGAATAATATAATTTTGATGAATCTCACCTAAGATAGATGCGGACTGAATAGCGATTTTTAAAAATTCCGTCAATGGTAGTTTAACGGTAACGAATGCTTTGAGCGATTTACCGTCTACATCTTCGAGAATCAGCATGATTCGATTCTGATAACGCTCGATACCACAAGCTTTTATGACACCAGCAATTGATAATTCGCTCAAAATCCGATACTCTTGCTTGAATCGAGAAATTTCTTCTATAGTTGGAAAATTGGCTTTGAGCGTTTTAATGACAACCGATTGGCGATCGCTTGCGCGAATAGCGCGGTAAACGAGCGTTTTTTCGCCATCGTAAAGAGTTTCGCGGTTAATGTAACCAGGCAGGGTGAGCATCATGCCGATTTCAATTTTTTGTTAAAAAATAACTAGATAACATAGAAAATTATATTTTCTCGCTCATGAAGATGCAATTTTAGTGTAGCTTTAATTTTGCGATTCAATACGCTTCGTGTATTTCCAAACATGGCAAAACAACGGCTTGATTCTCTAGTTGTCGAACTCAATTTATGCAGTTCCCGAACCTTAGCGCAGCGGTTAATCCAAGCTGGGGAGGTGACGGTTGATGGTACGGTAGTGGATAAAGTGGGGACGTCCGTAGATGTTTTAGCACAAATTCAAATTAAGCAAAAGTCGCGGTTTGTTTCTAGAGGTGGTGAAAAGTTAGCGAAGGCAATACTTACATTTGATATCAACGTTGAAAATCGGGTATGTTTGGATGCGGGTATTTCGACAGGTGGGTTTACTGACTGCTTATTACAAGCTGGTGCAAAGTTAGTTTACGGTGTTGACGTTGGCTACGGTCAAGTTGACTGGAAGTTGCGAAATGACTCTAGAGTAATTTTGCTCGAACGTACAAATATCCGCAATCTCACACCAGAAAATTTATATAAAGAAAATTCAAATATTCACAGCTTATACGCCGATCTAATAGTTGTTGATGTTTCGTTTATCTCTGTTAATAAAATATTATCTGCGTTGTGGCAATTAACCCAAGCACCACGCGAGATGGTGTTATTGGTGAAGCCGCAGTTTGAAGTTGGCAAAAATCGTGTCGGCAAAAAAGGTGTGGTGCGCGACCCTAACGACCATGCGGACGCAATTTATCAAGTCTTACAAACTGCCCAAAATTTAGGATGGTGCTATCGAGGTTTAACTTGGTCGCCGATTACTGGACCTGCTGGGAATATTGAGTATTTATTGTGGTTGGTAATGGAGAGTGAAATACCATCACCTAGTTTTGAAGCTATTGGACAACTGACACAATCGGCGGTAGATGAATTAGGATAAACCATTATTTACACTATTTTTAGGTAAATAAATCTATTTTTCGCGCAGAGGCGCAGAGGCGCATTAGGCGCTAAGTCCCAAGGGGACACGCTGCGCGAACGCCTTCTTGAAGGGTAGAAGAGGTTCTCTTTGCGATCTAACATAAATGAAAACTGCTGTAAGTAAAGAATAATAAAGTTGGGTGGAGAGATGCAAAATATAGTAAATTGATTTGTGGTTGACAGCCGATACTAGCAGTTGAGAATTAATCTCTCAACTGCTAAAATTTTGCGCTCAATTTGCACTATAATTTATTCTCAAAACGCGATCGCTTCACAGTTATCCCACAAGGAGGATTTCAAAATCAAGATTTTTGCTCAAAGATAAGTTTAGCTTTCTTTGTTGAGAAAATAAAATGCAACGAGAAGAACTAGGTAAATGGCTGCTAGCAGTGGCTGCGCTTTCAACAATCATCGTTCCTATCGGTGTTGATGCGGTCTTGTTGGGAAATGGTCACATGAATAATCCTGCGTGGCTACCTCATGCAAAGCTACATTGCGCGATGTCGTTCTTTGCTGCTGTCTCCTTGGGAGGTGCTGCCTTAGCAATTTTAAAGGCTCGTCCGGTAAGCGATCGCTTTTCAATGGGTCTTGCTGCTTTTTTAAGTTTGGCATTCTATGTAGGGCTAATCGCTGCTGCATTCTGGCCCGGTACTTCTTATGGATTTGTAGGCGACCCGGTTCTTGGTGATTTTCCTGAACCTAAGTTAGGCGGAATTATAATTTATCCAAATGTTGCGGTTAGTGTAATAACAATTGCGATCGCTATAGCGGGTTACTGGTTAACGACTCAAGCTAAAGAAATTCAAAAAACCAATCAACTTGCATGACTTTAAAAATCGTTGAAAGTCAAACATTAGTTGTGTATTATTGATTACAATAAACTGAACGCTTTCGGGAATTTTTTAAAACATTTCGAATACTCAGGATATAGGTAGGGGCACGGCATTGCCGTGCCCTTACGACTATCTACGCTCGCTACGTAGGGACTTAAACTTAAGACATTCAAAGCGCGAAGGGTCAAAGCTACAAATGTGAATGTATGATTAATCCTAAGCGTAAAAACACTTAAACAAGTTACTGAGTAGCAATCTATGCCAATTATAGAAAGTAAAGATGTGCTAGAAGGCGAAGAAGTCGCTATTTACATTGAGGTAGATAATCTTCCTGCTGCCAAAAGCCCTTATGAGGATGTGCGAAGTGGAGAAGCTAGCCGGGTTATAGCTGCGGCACGCGATGTTTTTGGAGAGGCAATGAAATTAACGCAAAATTGCGCTAAACGGGTAGCGCACAGCGTTAAACAAATGGACGAAGCGGTTCGACCGGAAGAACTAGAGGTAAAACTTGCAATTAGACTCGATTCAGAGGTAGGTGCAGTTATAGCAAAAGCAAGTACGGGAGCGCAAATCGAAGTAACTATGAAGTGGAAACCTAGAGGTGAAACGTGATCCCAACGCCTACAATTCAAATATTACCCTACACCCTGATAGTCGGTCAGCAGCAACTTAAGTTAGCGTTAGAACTAGCTTATATTGCACCACGTATTGGTGGAGTTTTACTTAGCGGACAAAGGGGAACGGGGAAATCTACTGCTGTGCGAGCTTTTGCCCAAATGATGTACGAACGCTTGCCAGTCACGCTTCCAATTAATGCAACAGAAGACCGAGTAGTAGGTGGCTGGCGAATAGATGAATTGATGAAAAGTAAACCCGTTTCTCTACCGGGATTGTTAGAGGAAGCAAATGGTAGCTTGCTTTATATTGATGAAGTCAATTTGTTAGATGACCATATTGTAAATATTATTCTCGATGTTACCTCAACCGGAGTGTTGGTTGTGCAACGGGAAGGACAAAGCTATGAAAAGCCCGTATCTTTTACTTTAGTTGGCACTATGAACCCAGAGGAAGGAGGATTGCGACCGCAATTGCTAGACCGCTTTGGATTGATGGTAAGTATTGAGGCAGAAAACAGCCAAGCTGACCGCATGAAGATTTTGCAAACAGTTTTGCAATTTGACGAAGCATTATCCAAATTTAAGGAGAATCAAACCTCAAATTATTTTGATGTTGCAAGGCAAAAAGATGGGGAATATAAAGCATTGCTCCAGAAGGTACGAGATAATTTTTATGGTGTGGAAATCCCGGACAGTATTGTTGATAAATGCGTAAACTTGGCAATTAATTTTAATATAGAAGGAAATCGAGGAGATTATACTATTGCTTTGGCGGCTCGTGCTTTGGCGGCACTCGTAGGTGCAACACAAGTACAAAACGAACATGTTGCAAAAGTTGCAAGGCTTGCACTTCAACATCGTCGTCCAGAAGCCCTGCAAAGTAATCAGATACCCTGGAGTAATGAAGATGACTTTATAATAAGTGAAATTTGATTGTGCGAGTAGTTAAGTGACTTTGTTAACCGACCCCTTTACGCGATCGCTTGCCTGTACTGCTATCAGTCCGGGACTTCGTAGTGTTATCGTGTTTGATGCTACCCCAGAAAAGCTGAAACTAACAGCACAAATATATAGCCAAATGCTGGAAGTAGTTACTAACTATAGCGTTCCGTCGGTTACTTTAGCAACTTACGAAACAGACGATGAATTGTGGGGTAGTTTTGGGCTGTACCGAGAACCAGAGAAACAATTACTCGAATGGAAGCAAGGCTTGCTGACAGCGAGCAATGATGATTCTAAATTGCAATTGGTAATAATTCCAGATTTAACAAAGTTAAGTTTAGCAGCAGCGAGAGCCTGTGTAGTCTTGATGGGAGCAGAAACCGCACATCTAGAGCGTCACGGACAACAAGCGCAATGGAAACCCAATCTTTGTTGGTTAGCAGCTTGCGATACCATCGAAGATGGTTGCCAAGGGCATCGCAAAAAAGTTGGGATGGTATCTCCTCATTTATTAGACCGATTTGCCATACGCTTAGTTGGTGAAGTTGCACAAAAGCGCGATCGGGTAGCAGAAATTAAAGAATTGATTGAGATTGATTTTAGCAAAGGAAGGGGGAAAGAAAAAAAACCTCAAGCTTTGCCAGATGAGTTTCAACTCCATCTAAGACGGGCATTACAGATTTATCCGACAATTACACCTGAAGTAATAACTCGCATCCTTGATTATGCTTGGGCAATCGAAGTTTACAGTCCTCGAAGAGAAATTGCGCTAGCACGTTTATCTGTTGCGAATGCGCGGTTGTTGGGAGCAGTGGAAGTAACGGATGTCCATGTCGATATTGCAGCTTCGATGATTGGACTGCAACTATCTAAGCAAAACCAAAAAGCATCAAATTTGAACTCAATTGCCATTACCCCGCCAGAAGATGTTCAGCCAATTCAAACAGAAGTTGAATCGATAGAAAAACCTAAAATTATTACAGCGAGCGAACCTGTATACAAATCATTAGAACAGGAAGCTTTGCCACTTTTAATACCAATTAATTCTACTTCTGTCAATCCGTACCCAGAAGATGAAGCTTGTGTAGAAAGGGAAGTAGCTTCCCTCCGTTTACCCAACCGCAGTTTTAAGCTAAAATCTGCTACCCGTGGTACAATTGTTGGGGTAGAAAAAGCAACAACGCTTCATGACTTAGCACTTGTAAGGACTTTGTTGGAAGCAGCTAAATTTCAGTCAATCCGGCAAGAATCAAGCGTCTTCAAGAATGGATTGCGGCAGTTGGTGTTGTCCCCCACAGATTTTTATTGTTATCGACGCTCGCCTGTTGCCGAGCAGATGTTAATGTTGCTACTTGACCATACTTGCTTGCAGGATTGCAATTGGCAGGAGGAGTTGCTTCCTTACCTTAGCAGGGCATACGTAGAACGAGCTAGCCTTTGCTTAATACAAGTAGGAGTCGACTATGCGCGAAACGAGTTACAAGCAGAAAAAATAACAGCACAAAGTATTCTCGTACCCCGTATTAACAATGGAATTGAAGCCGGACGGGGCAGGGCAACACCTCTAGCTCACGGTTTAGACTTAGCATTACAGACTTTGCGTCATGCATTACAACATGGGCGTAGTCGGGTAAATAAAGTAGTATTGCTGGTAATTAGCGATGGACGCGGCAACGTACCTTTAGAAGCTAGTCGTTTAGGTAAAATAATCCCCCCTGTAGGTAATAAAGGTGTGGAAGATGCATTACAAGTAGCAGCTTACCTCCGTGTTTTGGAGCGAGTAAAAATTGTTTTACTAAATCCCCAACCCAAACAATATACCGAATTACCCTTGCAATTAGCCCAGGCATTGAATGCAACTGTGGTTCCAATTCCTCTTGTAATCGAAGAGGAGGTGGGGTAATGGCATCAAAGTTCTCGCTGACGCAACGAGCGATCGCTTCTAAGACAAATTTGAGTCGCACTAAGCAATTACCTTTTGAGGCGAAAGAAAAAGTAGCACCGATACAAATCGAACAGCTTAATTTAGAAGATGTGGAAATACCTACAGAAGAAAAGCTATCACCACCCAACAATCTTTACATCACACTTAAGTTACCAAAAGAAGTAGCAATTTTACATATTTATCAAAATGGTGCAGATGAATATGTGGTGTGGGGTGGTAATACTTTAATTCCGCTACTGCAAACTCAATCCTACGAAGTGCCTAATTTGTCTTTGGGAAATTTAGTTAAACAAGGAGAACTTCCTGAAAATATCCAAGAGGATATGAAGTATTTTTCCCATGTAAATGTTGAAATTCGTAGGTGGTTGAAGTCATTAATACGCAAATTCGGCGAACAGTTATGTTTGGTAATTTCCGACCACACTAATTTTGAAATTCCTTGGGAGATGCTGGAATTATCGCCCTATGATGATTCGCCTAATGAGTATGTGGGAGCTTTAATGACAACGGTACGTTGGCGACAAATTATTAGTGCAGATGATTATTTGCTTTTAGACTGTAAACCCGACGAATGTAGAGGTCATGCGCTTGCCTACATTCTGGACACCGAACTCAAAGGAGTCGGACCGGAAATTGATGCTTTGACAAAATTACAAGCAGTAATTTACCGCAGCAGTCAACATCATATTAAAGAATTTCAAGCTCATTTACAACAAAGTGAATCTAGCTGTAGTTTTGTTTATATTTCATGTCATGGAAGTTTTCACAGTAATTTGCGAGAAATTACCCTTGGCTCTAACTTGGATGAACAGCAACAATTAAAGTTACTGGCTTTACGTAAATGTCAGTTGAACTTAGTTAAAAATTCTCAGGGGATTGTTTTCATCAATGCCTGTCATTCAGGACGCGAGCAAGCTCATAATTCTATACCCCACAATTATCGTATGGGTTTTGTAGAACTTTTTTTAGCTAAAGGAGCGCGAGGAGTAGTTGGTACATTAGGAGCAGTGGGTGATACTTACGCTGCTCAATTTGCCCATGACTTAATTGAAGAATCTTTGCGATCGCCACAAGCTTCTGTTGCCACAATTCTGCGAAAATTACGATTGAAGGTAGTCAAAAATTTACCTTCGGAACCAAATACTAGAGACTTACTCCCTTTAATTTATACATTTATGTATGTTTACTACGGTAATCCGATGACCGTACTTCGACTCATTGCACGAGGAGAAGAAAATTATGTTAAATGAGCAGCATTTACCTTTGTCCGTACAATCAGTAATTAATTACCCTCGGCAGGCACAGGTAGATAAAACTTACCTGATGACTATCGACCTGCTAACAACCGATGCTGAATGGTGTTACGAAGAGGAGGAGTATGCCATCTACTGTATGTTAGAGACTTCACCTTTGTTTAGTAGCAAACCGCTTGGGGAGCCAGCAGTAGTATTACATCGTTTTGGAGGAAGTTATGGTGCTGCTAAATACCTGCTGACAGCCGCATCAGAAGAAATGGAAGGAGAAATTAGACTAACGTTGGTAAATAGCTGGGGTGTATCAATTCAGGTGATAAGTTTAGATGGTGTGGAAATAAAAAAAGAAGTTAATTCTATACCCCAAGTAATTAGAGAACAAGAAGTAGAAACAGAAACCTTAGAAAACTCTATTACTCAAGTTCGTCAGGATGAAATATCCTTAGAACAAAGAATATCGGCATTAGTAGAAGCAGAAGCAGCTAACGTAAGCGATAATCAATTTCAGAATGCAAGCGATCGCACAGCGGGGTCGCCATCCCTAACTATAGCGATCGCACGTCTTGTCAATACTGGCACCAACAATTTCGCTATTTGGGTGGTGAAAGCTCCCTATCCCAGCGGTCATGTTATCCATGATTGTGTCTGGTCGCCTCATCTTACCCAAGTTTGGTTGGAATGGCAGCAAACATTTGCTGAACACGGCATCCTTGATGTTTCTTCACATCCCTCTGAAGAAACCGATTTTGCGACACCGAAGCAACTGCCTCTCGACTTGGTTACGCCTACTCCGGGACAACCTACTAACTATACCGGTCGCTTGATGCAGTATTTCGGCAACTGTTTATGGGAGTGGGTTTTTGCTGGCCCAATTTTAAATAGCTTAGAACACAGTCGCGGCATGGCCACACGTCTAGAAACTAACTTGCGTCTGCGATTGGAATTGCGCGACCCCTATTTAGTGGCAATGCCGTGGGAAATTATGCAGCGTGGCCAAGCGGCAATTTCTCTGAGTCAGAATGTCACATTTAGCCGCACTACAAGCGATGTCGAATCTTTGCCAATCATGTGGAACAACCCCGCGCTGAATATTTTGCTCGTATTGGGTGAAGATGAAAATCTCCAACTCGATGAAGAAGCAAGAATACTCAAACAAACCCTGACGTGCGCGAATCCCAGCGGCAGCGATTCGCAGTTTTTAGCCCCCTGTATGGTGCATACTCTAATTCAACCAACCCCGAAGGAATTAATTGCTGAGTTAGAAACACGCGCCTATAATGTATTTTTTTACGCAGGACATGGGTTACGCGGTCTCGATGGCGGCTTATTATCTCTACACGAGCAAGCAACGCTTAATGGTATCGAATTAGCCCAAGTTTTGACGCGCACGGGTGTGAAGCTAGCGGTGTTTAATTCCTGCTGGGGGGCACAACCCGCCGCAGTCAATCACCAATCGATACCTTATAGTAGTTTAGCTGAAGTGATGATTCGACATGGTGTTCCCGCAGTATTGGGAATGCGCGATAAAATTGCCGACCGCGAAAGTCTAAGCTTTATCGAAGCCTTTTTGCAAGCGTTGCGCGAGCGTAAAGCAATTGATGAAGCAGTAGTAGAAGCGCGTCAGCAATTACTGACACTCTACAAGTTCAATCAACCAGCTTGGACTTTACCCGTCCTTTACCTCCATCCCGACTTCGATGGGCAATTGCTTCGGAGTTTGGATGAAAGCGTTACCGAAATGCCCGAAACAACATCCGAACCACGCTTAAATATCCCGACTGCCTCGTTGCGTAAGCTTGAAAAAGAAGGTAGTAACTACTTGTTGCAAACTCGCATCACTCGTATCGGTCGCACTACAGAAAATGATATTGTAATTCCAGATTTATCGGTTTCCAGGCAACACGCCCAAATTATTTGCCGCGATAGTTTCAGCAAAGTTGCACATAAATATAGTTATTTTCTTCGGGATGATTCGACCTACGGCACTTTAATTTCTAAGGGAAGTGCATGGACGCGAATTCACCATCAGGAAGTACCGCTCGAACCGGGTATGCAACTAAAGTTTGGTAGTAAGAGCAGCGATACTTGGGAATTTACAATCGAAAATTAGTAAATTGAACTCTTGACAGTTCGACTTTTTTATTCAACTACCTACTCAAAAAATAAACATATCATTACAGCTATTTTCGCTAATTTAACCACAGATTATCGTAAGGGCACGGCAGTGCCGTGCCCCTATATCTGGTGGATTTATCCATAAAAATTGTCAGTAAATCGAGAATATCTTACCAGGTTTTATACTCAATCTGTAAAAAATTTGGGGATAGATAGGGATAGATACTAAGGATGAGAAGTAATAGAGAATACTGTTATTACTCCTTGATTGGGACCGTAGTACCAAAATACTCTAAAAGCAGCAGGTGTTTTATTTTCTACATATGCTTCAAAAACTTCCTCGTCATTAGGACCCGATAAGTCGTCAAATTTATGAGTTTACAAACCGGGATGACGGAGATTAATTTCCATTAAAGCTAATGTTTTGACGACTTTCCGGTACTTTTTCGGGTCAGTTTGCTCTAAATTTTTCAATGCATCCCTGGCTTCAGTTGAATATTGGAGACGAAATTCCATTAATCAATCAATCTCCAAGTCTGCGTATTGAGCAAATGAACCTAAATCATGAACTTCTCCCCTCGCTGCTTGTTCAATACCTCGTAGTACCATTGCCAAGGCTTCCGGATTTTGCCATAACCATCGCTGTTCTTCAGGAATCTTTTCTATATCTATAGGGTCTAACAGAATTTGACCTGCATCGTTGGTGAGGACTCGGTAAACTTTTGCCTTAGCTGCTTCTCCTAATGTTAAGTTTCCTTGCTCCGATGTTAAAATAGCTTCTTTGATTACATAAAAATTTTGGTTACTAATTAACATTGTTCTTGCGAAAATACACACCTTAATTATTATAACTCAATGACTATTCTTGTTAAAATTTTGTAAGCAGAACCAAATAAATGTTGTGTAATATAATAGTTATTTTTTGTTAACTAAAATTTCGAGTGACCATTATTTCTTCTACATCGACTTGGTTAATAGGTATTAATTTCCCATCTTTACTTAACTTAAATCGCTTTGTTAAAAAAGAACCCCCAGGTGGGGCCGTATTCGGATTCTAAGTTTTAATTCTCAGTTTTTAAAGAAAAATCCTTACTATCTAAGTCATGTTTTTTACTGCACTAAAATCGACCGCACCAAAATACTCATCACCTCCCCTGGATTAGGGCTAGGCAATAGCGGACTCCAATCACCCACCTGGGCATAACCGAGTTGGTGCAAAATGTGGATTGTCCCCATAACAGCTTTGGATGAACCAATCAGTGTGTGTTTGATGGTTTCTCGTTCTGGGGTTAATTGGCAAGTCCCTTGACTGGTAGGAATAGATGCAGTTTGGTTTTTACTGCTTTCTAAAAAGCTCTGAGTGCTTGGCACTTCTCGTAACTGCTTGATGTTTAGTTGCTGCATATTCTTAGAATGCAATTATGAACGCGATCGCTACCTACTTGGCATTGCGAATAGAAGCGATCGCCTTTTACTAAACTTTATTTTAGTATGTAGATGTGTAAGTATGTATATAATATCTCGAATAGATTTGTAGAGTATTGAGGTGTTGATATATGTAGAGATAGTGCCAAGACCAAAACGAGCAGAAAAAGACAAATATGGCGAGGCGAAGCAGCGCTATCAAATTATGCTGACTGAAACCGCCTCGCTGGAATTGGATAAAATGTCTGAGGAGTTAGGGATAACTAGAAGCGAGTTGATTGAGAAAGTAATTAGGCAGGGGCTGCTAAGGGAAGTTAAACTTGACCCTGAAGAGATGGTTGACGATTAAGGTGGTTAATGATGCGTAAAGCTTAAAGTGCTTCCGGCGATCGCTCTTAGAGGAAAAACTTTTTTATTGGTATTATTTAAGGACAAATTTAACTAGGTAAAATCTTTGGAACTTGAGTTGCGATCGCAATCATTTTTCCATCTTTAGCAAGCCTTAGCCTCTGTCCTCGCCATTC
>CAXTCQ010000084.1:0-20484 GCA_964242965.1 uncultured Calothrix sp.
TTTAGCCATTGTTTGTGTTTGTGGTGATATCTATATTAATTATAACTTGACGAGGCAGTAGGGAGTAGGGAGTGGGGGGAGACAGGGGAGAAGATTGAGAAGAAATATTTCCTCCTTGTCTTGCTTGTCTTCCTTGTCTTTCCTACTCCCGACTCCGGACTATTCCCTAATTTACCGCTTCGAGTACTGAGGAGCTTTACGGGCTTTGTGCAAGCCGTATTTTTTCCGCTCTTTCGCTCGTGGGTCGCGGGTCAGATAACCTTCGGTTTTGAGCGGTGGACGGTTGCCTGGGTCGAGTTGGCATAGTGCCCGCGCTACACCCAAGCGAACTGCATCCGATTGTCCGGTCAAACCGCCGCCTTCGGCTTTTACTAGGATATCATAGTCATTTTCCATACCTAGTGTTTCTAGAGGGGCTTTGATGACACCTAGATAATTGGCGTTGAACTGGAAATATAAATCGCCAGGTTTGCCGTTGACAGTTAATTGTCCTGTACCGGGAACTAGCCGAACTCGTGCTACTGCGTTTTTGCGACGGCCTGTACCAAAGTACATAGCGCGATCGCTTGCATTTTCGGTTGCTTGAATCATTAACCTTCGGCTCCTGGGATAGTATTAATTTTTAGTTCTGTTGGTTTTTGAGATGCGTGGGGATGGGTGGAACCCGCGTAAACTTTGAGCTTGGTAAATAAGCCTCTGCCCAAGGTGTTTTTGGGTAACATGCCTTTGACTGCTTGTTCGATGATTCGTTCGGGAATCCGCTCTTGTAGTTTGGCAAAGGTTTCGGTTTTCATTCCACCAGGACGACCGGAGTGGCGACGATAAAGTTTTTGGGTGCGCTTTTTGCCTGTAACGGTGACTTTTTCGGCATTAATTACAATTACGAAGTCGCCAGTGTCTAGGTGGGGAGTATATTCGGGTTTCTTTTTACCCCGAAGAATCATCGCTATTTCGGTTGCGAGACGACCAAGACGTTGGTCTGCGGCATCAACTACGTACCAGTCGCCGTTGAGGCTACCGTGGGGGGGAAGGTATGTTTTCTCTGACATTTTTCAATTGTCCTTTATCATATTTTGGTTATTAGTTGAGTTATTAGTTGTAATTTTTTCTAGCCATTAACTAGAACAACGTATAGGCAGTTTAGGACACTGATTAACTCACACAATACCTGGGCGATTCCCGCTTGCGATTCGCGTAGCGATCGCGTTCCTTGTCCTAACAGCTATAACTATTAACTAACTAAAAACGAATTTAGTCGCTCGTATCTCAGTAACCACTGACTACTGACTACTAACTAAAAACGAATTTGGGCTGAGTATCAAACCAAATTTCTTGAGGAAAGGGAAATTCTGGATAGCCGACTCTTAATAAGCATAAACCGTGGGCGGGGGCGGAATATCTAACTTCTTCTCGACGTTCGTTTTCCCAGAGGTCGGTAAAATTTGCGATCGCTCTTTGTTTTGCACCGACTTGTACCAACATGCCCACTAACAGCCGCACCATACCATACAAAAACCCATCTGCTTGAATTTCAATATGGATAAATGGTCCCTCACGATAACACTCGGCAAATTGCACTTCGACCCAAGAATGCTTGCGCCCTGAGTTGGCTTTTTGGAAGGCTGCTAAATGATGCCGTCCAATTAACGGTTCGAGTGCAGCTTGGATTAATGATTCATCCAGAGGTGCATGATAGTAATGCCAACAAAAGGGGTTTACAAACAAATTCGGTCGCCCTTCGGTGTACAGCGTGTAGCGATAACGTCGATACGCTGCACTAAATCGTGCGTGCCAGGTGCTATCAACTTCTCCCGAAGCCCTTATTAATATATCTTTTGGCAGGTAGCTATTGAGAATCGATGCCCATTTAGGCGGCGGAATCATGCTTGTTGCATCAAAGTGGGCAACTTGTGCTGCGGCATGAACTCCACTATCGGTACGTCCCGCACCATGTAAATTGACGGGATAACCCAAAATGGTTGCGATCGCATTTTCAATTTCTTCTTGTACGCTTCGGTGTTGCGGCTGTCGCTGCCACCCATGAAAATGAGTCCCCAGGTACTGAATTACCAGGGCGACTCGGTAAGTCGGTGTGGGCTGGCTCGCTATCATAGAAATTTTTGATTTTAATATAGTTATTAATTAGGAGTTGGCACGTAAAAACGACTAACTACTAACGATTACCTATCTAAAATCATTAAACTAATTCGATAATTGCCATTGAAGCATTGTCACCTCGACGCGGTACGGTACGAAAAATCCGAGTATAACCACCATTGCGCGTTTCATAGCGTTTTGGAGCTTGCTCGAATAATGCGTGGACGAGTTGCTTATCGTAAACGTAACCTAATGCTTGCCGACGTGAAGATAACGAGCCATCTTTGGCAAGGGTAATCATCCGATCGACTTCGGCGCGTAATACTTTGGCACGAACTAAAGTAGTCGTAATCCGACCGTGACGGATGAGTTCGGTGGTCAGCGCTCGCAATAAGGCTTTGCGCTGGTCGGCTGGTTTTCCTAGTTTTTTGACCTTACATTGGTGACGCATAACAATCAACGCTCTTGTGATAATAGGGCAAGTAGATTTTTGTTAGTTGTTAGTTGTTAGTTGTTAGTTATTAGTTGTTAGTTGTTAGTTGTTATTACTAATGACTACCGACTACTCCCTACTGCCTACTAACCAATAACTGACAAAAAATCTAATTGTGTTTTGAAGCTCTTTCTTGCGGCAGGGTAATTCCCAAACGACGCTGCAAAGCTTCTACTACTTCTTCAGCCGACTTCTGACCGAAGTTTTTGATTTCTAATAGGTCTTCTTGGGTAAAATCCAATAAGTCGGCTACGGAGTTAACCTGTGCCCGTTTGAGACAATTATATGCCCGTACAGAAAGTTGCAATTCTTCGATGGGGATTTGCGCGGTTGGATCGAGGTCTTCGGAAATACCTGTATCCTGTTCGGTATAGGTAAAGTCTTTTAATGGGTTGAATAAATCCACTAAAATATTTGCAGCCGATGACAGTGCTTCTTGCGGGCTAATACTACCGTTAGTCCAAATCTCAAGTAATAGTCGGTCTTTAGGTAGATTCGCTTCGTTGCGCGTTTCCTCGACACTATAATTGACTTTCCGCACTGGCATAAACACGGAGTCAATTTGTAAGAAATCTAACGACGTTGCCTCTTCTCGACCGCGTTCAACTGTACGATAACCCTTGCCTTTTTCAATCCGAAACTCCATTTCGAGTTTCCCACCTTCAGCAAGAGTTGCAATATACTGCGTCGGGTCCATTACTTCGACTTCACTGGGTAAATCGAAGTGCGCGGAAGTAACGGTAGAGGGTCCGGTAACGAGCAATCGACCAATCTGAGCTTGAGAGGAATAACTTTTAAGAATGACATCCTTCATCCGCATCATGATTTCGAGAACGTCTTCCCGCACACCTGGGACGGTAGCAAACTCGTGTGAAACACCCGCAATCCGCACCGCTGTCACTGCTGTACCCTCTAAATTCGAGAGCAAAACTCGTCTGAGCGCGTTGCCAACTGTCGTTCCCTGACCTCTTTCGAGAGGTTCTAAAACAAACTTACTATAATGGCTCCGAGTTTCTTCTGTATTGGACTCTACACATTCAATTTGAAATTGCGCCACGGAGCAGCCTCCCTTGTACTAAGTCCTGCTAACAGACAATTATTATTGCCTGTGAAATAATTACTAATACCGATAATCAAACTTTTTGTGTAAAGCTATGCAATTTTGTTTGATTTTTCTAAAAACGATGCTCGCACAATAAGCTCTTAACCGGGTGTAATGAATGGCGTTTCAAAGCAATGCAGTTGATAAAAGCATATCGTCCTTATCAGCTACACTTCTAGAAACGACTATATCGACCCAGGAATGCGAGTTGAGGGAACTAAATCAGGCTAAAATCTATACATAAGCCATTTTCAATATTGAAGATTGAAAGTGACTTCGATTGATTTCAAATGTTTTTCATACCCCAATCTAACCTGATTTAAACTCTAAACTCGGCGGCGTTTGGGCGGACGACAACCATTATGAGGAATTGGAGTAATATCCCGGATTAGAGTAATTTCCAATCCAGCCCCTTGTAATGCGCGAATTGCTGTTTCACGACCGGCTCCCGGACCGCTGACCATGACTTCAATTTGACGCATTCCTGAGTCCATTGCTCGTCGTGCTGCACTCTCAGCAGCAGTTTGGGCTGCAAAAGGAGTTCCTTTTTTTGCTCCTTTAAAACCACTTGAACCAGCACTTGCCCACGATATAACATCGCCGTTTTGATCGGTAATCGTGACGATGCTATTGTTAAAAGTAGATTGGATGTAAGCCATCCCATTGGGGACGTTACGCTTCGTCTTCTTGCTTCCGCCTTTTTTGTTTGTTTGACGCGCCATATCGGTGTGAATTAATTAACCTAAAACTTCCATCATCGCTAGTTCAACTAAGTACTATCCATAAATTCGTAACGTTAAGGCACGTAGTTGCGCTTCAGCGCCATTTTTCTCAAACACCACTACTAACCAACGCTCGTTGCCAGTACTAAGCCTTATTTACCCGGTGCCTTCTTCTTACCAGCAACTGTTTGCCGCCTACCACGTCGAGTACGAGCATTAGTCCGAGTCCGCTGTCCTCTCACAGGCAAGCCCATGCGGTGACGACGACCTCGATAAGTACCGATATCGATTAAGCGCTTGATATTCATTGCTTCCCAGCGCCGCAAATCACCCTCAATTTGGTAATTACTTTCGACTTCGCCTCTAAGTGCGGCGACATCAGCATCGCTGAGTTCTTTAACTCTAATGTCAGGATTTACACCCGTACTTGCTAGAATTTGTTTCGAGCGGGTTAATCCAATCCCGTAAATATAAGTTAGACCAATCTCAATTCGCTTATCGCGGGGAAGGTCTACACCGGCAATACGTGCCACAATCAATCTCTCCCTATATGTTTGTGTTTTTTTGTGTAATTAAAGCTTAAGGGCGATGCTTATACTTAAAAAGCTTTCAAGAAAGAGAATTTGCTCTTAAATATCAATTACTGAGCTACCATCGCCCTATCTTTAACCTTGACGCTGTTTGTGCTTCGGATTTTCGCAAATCACCATTATGCGACCGCGACGTTTGACGATGCTGCATTTTTCACACATCCGCTTGACAGAAGCTCGTACTTTCATCTGAAGACTCCAAATGTTAAATTATAGCATTTTTACGAAAAATAGAACTGTTTAATTTTTGGATGATACCCCAAAAAATCTGCTAAAGTGATAAAATCCTCTAAATAAACCTACTTTTTCCGCAATCGATAGGTGATTCGACCTTTTGTCAGGTCATAAGGGGTTAGCTCCACTTTGACGCGATCGCCAGGTAAAATCTTGATATAGTTACGGCGGATTTTGCCGGAAATATGAGCTAGCACGTTAAAGCCATTGTCCAAGTCAACGCGAAACATCGCATTGGGTAATGACTCGGTGACAGTGCCTTCCATTTCAATCAAATCTTGCTTAGACAATTTATTATTTCCTCAACTCAACATGTATTTTTTAACTTGCAGCTATTTCAGTACTGCAAACAGATATAATTTGTCAAATATATCAACAGTATATTAATATATCTTATTTAAGATTGATTTGGCTTGACAGAAGATGAGGAAGTAGGTAGTAGGGTTTAAATGTGCTTAGGCGCTTAGGCGGTTCAAAACCCGTATGGCATCTTGTTTTTCGCTGCAATTACAGTCTCAAAACCTGAAAACAATTTTTTAAGTTTCTTCTTCTAATAAATTCGAGCAATTGAACTCCTACTCCCTACTCCCTACTCCCTACTCCCTAGTTGAAATGACGTTTTTCAAGTCGCTAGTGACTTCTTCAGGGGACTGATTGCCATTGACCATAACCAATTTTTGCCTCTCACGATAATGGTCAATTAAAGGAGTAGTTTCCGAACGGTAAACTTCAAGACGACGGCGAATAACATCTTCGGCATCATCCTTTCGTCCGCGTTCGAGCAAGCGTCCCACCACTATTTCATCCGGTACGTCAAGGTTTACAACCTTTTCACCCGCTTGGTCTAGTCTTTCGAGCAACCCTTCTAAAAAACTAGCTTGCTTAACAGTGCGAGGAAATCCATCCAAAATCCATCCCGATTTAGTATCCGGCTGGGTTAGACGTTCCTCTACCATGTCTTGCACCAATTGGTCGGGAACCAACTCACCTTTATCCATATAGCCTTGGGCTTTAATACCTAAAAGTGTTTGGTCTTTCAAAGCTTGACGTAAAATGTCACCCGTAGAAATGTGGGGAATTTGCCAGTGGTCAGCAAGTGTTTTGGCTTGCGTTCCTTTACCAGCTCCAGGCGGTCCCAAGAAGATAAGTCGTGTCACTATTGTTTCACCATTCCTTCATAGCGCTGAGAGATGACGTAAGTTTGAACCTGCTTTGCAGTATCAATTGCTACGCCAACTAAAATTAATAACGAGGTAGCACCCAATCCTTTAAAGGTTGGAACTCCTAGCGCTGTCTCAATTGCGGTGGGAATAATCGCAATCAGACCTAAAAAGATAGCACCCAAAAATGTTAGTCTATTGGTTACACGCTCAATGTATTCGCTAGTGGATTTACCTGGACGAATACCGGGTATGGAGGAACCCATTTTCTTCAAATTCTGTGCCACATCAACGGGGTTGAGAATCAACGACGAGTAGAAGTAGCTGAAGAAAACAATCGAAACAAGGTAAACGAGCGCATAAACCCAAGAACCCGAACCACCGGGACTTAGGTAAGTATTAACGATGTTTGCTAGCTCGGCATTTTTAGTAAAGTTAGCGATTAGCAGGGGTAAGCTCAAGATAGCGGCGGCGAAAATAATCGGCATTACACCGCCTTGGTTGAGGCGCAAAGGTAAGTAACTGCGTTGTTCTGCCAAAATTCGACGACCGACTTGGCGACGAGCCGAAATAATGGGGATGCGGCGGATACCTTCTTGAACGAAGACAATACCGACGATGGTCACCAAGAACAATAACAGCAGGATAATTACCCGACCGACAGTTTCGCGGCTACCTGTTTGAACGAAATCGATCGTGTCGCCCAAAGCTTTTGGAAGTGTTGCCACAATGTTGACAAAAATCAACAATGATGCGCCATTACCGATACCGCGTTCGGTAATGACTTCCGAAGCCCACATTACAAACATCGAACCAGCTACGAGTGCGATCGCAGTTTGTGCGACAAAAACGGGTCCAAAGTTATAAGCGTAAGGTCTGAGCAAAATCGAGGATAAAAAGACACTTTGCAGAATCCCCCATCCTAACGATACATACCGTGTATATTGAGAAAGCTTCCGTCTTCCAGCTTCCCCTTCATTTTTTTGTAAGTTTTCTAAAGCCGGGATGGCGGCGGTCAAAAGTTGGATAATAATCGAAGCATTAATATAAGGCAAAATGCCTAAAGCAAAAACGCCTAATGCCGACAGTCCGCCACCCGAAAAGATATCCAAAAAGCCTAATATTTGGTTATTACTAGCGAATGCACGGGCAAACGCAGCACGATCAATTCCCGGTATCGGCAGGTGAATGCCAAGCCGAATCAATATTAAAATACCCACCGTTACAAGCAGCCGACCTCTCAGCCCAGCTGCTTGCGCCATCTGCATAAAAGTTTCTTGAGCGGTTGGGGGTTTATCTCGACTAATCATAGAAGGCTACCTAAGAAAGTGAACCGTTTCAAGGGCTGTAGAGAGTTGAAAAGTGCGGTTGTGCCCGTTATGACTCACCTTTTAACTACTTCACAACTTCCACCAGCCGCTTCAATTTTGCTACGAGCTGTACCTGTGAAAGCCGCAGCTTGGACTTTGAGTGCAACACCCAATTCTCCATTCCCCAGAATTTTCAACGGAGCCTTGCCGCTGGTAAGAATACCAGCTTCTTTCAAGGAAGCCAAATTGACTTCTGTATCTGCGGGAAGCGAAGCGAGCTTTTCTACATTAATCGTAGTGTACTCTTTACGTGGGGCGAGAGGAAACCCTTTTAACTTAGGTAAGCGGCGATACAAAGGTTGTTGACCACCTTCAAAACCCGGTCGAGTTCCACCACCAGAGCGCGAATTTTGACCGCGCATACCCAAACCAGCACTTGCGCCTTGTCCGGCTGCAATACCCCGACCAACACGGCGAGGGCGTTTTTTCGAGCCGACTTGTGGCTTAACGTCATTGAGTCTCATGGCTAAATAGTTAGTCCTGATTTATACGTGAATATTTCCAGCTTCTCTACTGAGCGTAGAGACTTTCAATTGGCACACCTCGGTCTTCAGCAACTTCCGATAAAGTACGGAGAGTTGACAGAGCATTAACTGCGGCACGAGCATTGTTGAGAGGATTGTTCGATCCGAGTTGCTTTGCCAAGATATTGCGGACACCAGCCAATTCGAGAACTGTACGAACCGCACCACCTGCGATTACACCAGTACCGGGTGAAGCGGGACGCATCATTACTTTTGCTCCACCACCCGTACCATTAATGGGATGAGGAATCGAGTTTGATTTGGTAATTGGAATATCAATGAGGTGTTTTTTGCCATCGGCAACACCTTTCTTAACAGCTCCAATAACATCCGATGCTTTACCTACTCCCACACCAACTTGACCGCGTTCGTTACCGACAACGACAATTGCTCGGAAGCTAAGTTTTTTACCACCTTTAACAACTTTGCTAACGCGGCGAATTTGAATCACCCGTTCTTGCCAAGTCGTTTCTTCTTTTTTGGTCTTACTAGACTTACGACGACCACCTGTAGCCATAATTAATTCCTTTTTCGTTTGCTTAGTTGTCAGCAGTCAGTAGTCAGTAGTCAGTAGTCAGTAGTCAGTCGCCTATACTAATAACCAATAACTTTTGACCAATAACAACTTTAGAAATCTAAACCAGCTTCGCGTGCTGCATCAGCAAGTGATTTAACTCGACCGTGATAAAGGTTTCCACCTCGGTCAAATACAACTCTGGAAATACCTTTTTCGAGCGATCGCTTGGCAATCAATTTACCAACTTCGGTCGAAGCTGTACAATTTGCACCTGAAGCTAATTGTGTCTTGAGTTCGGGTTCCAAACTCGAAGCAGCAACTAAAGTATGATGCTGAGTATCATCAATTACTTGAGCGTAAATATGCTCGTTAGAGCGAAATATTGCTAAACGCGGACGTTCTGTCGAACCAGAAACTTTACCGCGAACGCGCCGATGGCGACGTGCTTTTGATTCTTTGCGAGTCTGCTTCATAATTTATTTCTTACCCTTACCAGTCTTACCGGCTTTACGTCGAACCGCTTCACCTGCGTAACGAATACCTTTACCTTTATAAGGTTCGGGTGGTCGAACCGCACGAATTTGCGCTGCGGTATTGCCAACAATTTCTTTGTCGTAACCGCTAACAATTACGTTAAGAGTACCCTCAACCGCGAACTGAATTCCTTCGGGGGGAACAATCTGAACTTGGTGGCTATAACCCATGTTCAAAACTAAGTTACGACCTTGAAGCGCTGCCCGATAACCAACCCCTTGGATTTCCAAACGGCGTTGAAACCCTGTCGATACACCTTCGACCATGTTGGCAACAAGCGTCCGGAACAAACCGTGCAGTTGTTGGGATGACCGCGAGTTATCCCGAGGGGTTACAGTTAAGATTTCACCGTCTTGGGTAAGGCTGAGATTAGCTGGCAAATCGCGTTGAAGTTCGCCTTTTGGACCTTTAACAGCTACATTGGCTCCATTAATCGTCACTTGGACTTTAGCTGGAACCGTAATTGGACGTTTACCAATTCGAGACATATTTCTTTTGTCCTTTGTTAAGTTATGAGTTATGAGTTATGAGTTATGAGTTATGAATTATGAGTTATGAGTTATGAATTATGAGTTATGAATTATGAGTTATGAATTATGAGTTATTAAATCAAGACTCCTAACTTTTAATTTTTATTCCTAACTCCTTACTTTCTGACTTCTCACTCCGAACTTTTCAACTAATTCCTAACTCCTCACTCCTCACTCCTAACTTTAATTACTCCTAACTTTTTTACCAAACAAAGCAAAGCACTTCTCCACCCACGTTTTTTTGACGTGCTTCGCGGTCGGTCATAATGCCGCTGGAGGTAGAAATTACTGCAATGCCTATACCACCAAGAACTCTTGGTAAGTCTTTTTTATTCGAGTAAACGCGCAAACCTGGTTTGCTAACCCGTTTGAGGGCAGTAATCAAAGGTTGGCGACCTTTACCCTTATACTTGAGCGAAATTACCAAATTCTTTTTGACACCTTCGCCTGCTTCTTCATATTCACCGATAAAACCTTCTTCGCGCAGTACTTTAGCTATACTGCGAGTCATTTTTGTTGCAGGCACTTCTGTTGTTTGATGCCTTGCCATGTTGGCATTGCGGATGCGCGTAAGCATATCTGCAATTGTGTCGTTTGCCGCCATCATTCCCTCTTTAGATAAACTTATGAATCGCGAAAGGGCATTCCCATTTCTTTTAATAAAGCGCGACCCTCTTCATCGGATTTCGCTGTGGTGATAATAGAGATGTCCATACCACGAATTTGGTCAATTCTATCGTATTCGACTTCCGGAAATATCAATTGCTCGCGGACACCAAGGGTATAATTACCGCGTCCGTCAAAACTTTTCGGACTGATACCGCGAAAGTCGCGGATTCTAGGTAACGATAGGTTAATGAGTCGGTCGAGAAAAGCGTACATCCGGTCGCCTCGTAATGTCACCATGATACCAACGGGCATACCTTGGCGAATTTTAAAGCCTGCGATCGCTTTCTTTGCCCGCGTTACTACAGGTTTTTGTCCGGTAATCAAAGCAATTTCGTTCAACGAGGCTTCGAGAGATTTGGCGTTGGAAGCGGCTTCTCCTAAACCCCGGTTGATGGTAATTTTGATAACTTTGGGTACTTGATGAACGTTTGCGTACTCAAACTGTTTAATCAGGTTGGGGACGATCGTTTCTTTATATGTAGCTTTGAGTTTGGTTGCCATAATAATTTTTGTCCAATAAAACCCCTGGTCGTGGTCAGGGAAAAGATAAGGGAGTAGGGAGTAGGGAGTAGGGAGTGGGGGAGTAGGTCTCAAAAATTCCTGACCTTATTCGCTATTCCTTACTCACTAACTCTTAACTATTTATCCAAAATTTCCCCAGTTTTCTTCAGCATCCGCACTTTTTTACCTTCGGCGTTGAAGGTGTAGCAGATGCGGCTGGCGACGTTTTGCTTATTTGAGTAAAGCATGACGTTGGATGAGTGAATTGGATATTCTTGATTGACAATTTTTCCAGATTCGCCTTCAGCTTGGGGCTTGACGTGTTTGGTTTTGATATTCACGCCTTGGACAATTACTTGACTCTCTTGGGGAAGTGCTTTGACAATTTCTCCAACTTTGCCCTTGTCTTTACCGCTAATCACTTGTACCGTGTCGCCGGTTTTGACATGCATTTTATTGAATTTGGCCTTACCCTTTTTCTTGAAAGCCATTACAGTACCTCCGGTGCCAGCGATACAATTTTTGTAAAACTTTTATCGCGCAATTCCCGTGCCACGGGACCGAATACCCGCGTACCTCTGGGGTTGCCGTCTTTATTAATAAGTACGGCGGCATTGTCGTCAAAACGGATACTCATACCGCTATCCCGACGGGTGGTATGGCGGGTACGAACTATTACAGCTTCGACAACATCGGATTTTTTTACTGCCATGTTAGGTGTAGCATCTTTGACAACGGCAATAATGCGATCGCCAATAAATCCATAACGGCTGTTACCAGCACCCAACACGCGGATGCACATCAGTTTGCGGGCACCGCTGTTATCCGCGACATTTAAATAAGTTTGCTGTTGAATCACAATTATTTCCCTTTTTTGTTGTTACAGAAAACAACGATTTACTTACTTGTTTAGTATTTCTGTGATTTGCCAGCGCTTAGTTTTGCTCAGTGGTCGAGTCTCTTGGATGCGAACGCGATCGCCGACTTTACACTGATTCTCTTCGTCATGAACTTTGTAGCGCTGGGTTTTGACTACGATTTTTTTGTATTTAGGATGAGGAGCGCGGTTTTCAACGGCTACTACTACCGTTTTTTGCATTTTATCGCTCACCACTAAGCCAATTCTCTCTTTAACTGCCATAATCTCCTAGTTTTTAAGTTATGAGTTATGAGTTATGAGTTATGAGTTGTGAGTTGTGAGTTATTCAGTTATTAGTTAAGTTTTTATTATAAGACCCTTAAATTCTTAACTCTTAATACAAAAACTCTTAACTCTTAACTCCTAACTTTCCTTACTCTTAACTTCCCTCTACTGCTCGTTTGCGTTCGTTTTCTACAGTTAATAACTGTGCTAGACGATGACGAGCATGTTTAAACTGATGCGGTTTGTCTAGTTGTCTTGTTGCTTTCTGCAAACGCAACTGGAAAAGCTGCTTTTTCACAGCTAGAATTTCCTCTGAGAGCTTTTCGTCGCTCAAATCTCTTGCTTCTGAAATTTTGGCAAGCGGCATAACCTACTCCTGTACCTGTACCTGTTCGTGTACCTGTTCGTGTACTTCAAGTACCTGTTCGTCTTCGTCTTCCTGTTCAATCGGTTCTATTTCAGCACGCGAAATGAACTTCGTTTTAATCGGTAACTTGTAAGCAGCTAAACGCATTGCTTCACGAGCGGTTGCTTCAGAAACACCACCGATTTCAAATAAAATCCGACCTGGTTTAACCACAGCTACCCAAAATTCAGGCGAACCTTTACCAGAACCCATCCGAGTTTCTGCGGGACGCATTGTTATAGGTTTGTCTGGGAAGATGCGAATCCATATATTACCACCCCGACGAATATAACGAGTCATCGCCCGTCGGGAAGCTTCGATTTGCCGTGCAGTTATCCATGCTGGTTCCTGCGCCTGTAAAGCAAAATCACCGAAGTTTAAAGTGCTACCACGAGTAGCTAACCCTTTCATTCGTCCGCGCTGCTGCTTGCGGAATTTAGTTCTTTTTGGACTTAGCATGACTGTTAATCTGTCACTTTTTATACGTTATTGTCACTGGTCGCTTGTCATCGGTCATTATTAATTGGTCAATTGTTATTGGTTATTAGTAATTGTTCGTTAGTTATTGGTCATTATTAACGACAAATAACTTTGAACAAGTAACAAAGGACAAATAACTTTGAATAAACGACAAATAACTAATGACCAATGACTTATTAACTTTCATTGGAACGGTCTTCAAACTGCTGCCGGCGGCGTTGGTTATTGCCGCCGCGACGACGTGGATCGCCGCCACGGTCTCCACCACCACGTTCGCCGCGTTCGCCGCCGCGTTCGCCACGATTCGAGCTTGCGGGCACTGGAGCTTCTTCCTGTCCGGGAATGATTTCTCCTTTAAATACCCAAACTTTGATACCGAGTATTCCGTAGACGGTTTTAGCGGTGCAGTACGAGTAATCAATATCTGCTCGCAATGTATGTAAAGGTACGCTTCCTTCGCGCGATGCCTCGGTTCGAGCAATTTCAGCACCGTTGAGACGACCGCTAACTTGAATTTTTATACCTTGAATGCCTGCGCGTTGGGCGCGTTGAATCGCTTGGCGCACAACTCGTCGGAACGATACCCGGCGTTCGAGTTGTTGGGCAACATACTCGCTAATCAAGTAAGCGTCAGCATCAACTCGCTGTACTTCAACAACGTTGATGCGGATTTGACGATTACCGCCTAAAGCATTTTGCAGCCCGACACGTAAAGACTCGATTCCTTGACCGCCACGACCGACGACGACACCGGGTCTAGCGGTACGAACTTCGAGGTCGATTTGGTCGGCTTTACGCTCGATGCGTACTTCCGAAATTCCGGCGTTGTTTTGCGCGTATCTACCCAGTTTATCTTCGATATATTTACGAAGCTTATAGTCTTCTTGCAGAAGCTCTGGATAGCGAGCGGGGTCGGCAAACCAACGCGATTGGTGTTCTTGAGTAATCCCGAGGCGAAAGCCTACTGGGTGAATCTTCTGTCCCACAAATGCTTCCTCTAAAAATTTTTTGTAGCAATATCTTGTTTAATTGCCTCTATTGTGCATCGGCTACAGCAATAGTAATATGACAAGTTGGTTTGCGAATCTGGTAAGCTCGACCCTGCGCTCTCGGTTGGAAGCGCTTGAGGACTGGTCCTTGGTCGGCAAAAGCTTTAACTATTTTCAAATTGGCACGGTCGAGTCCGGCGTTATGTTCGGCGTTTGCAGCCGCACTTCGCAACAGTTGTAATACTGGTTCGCACGACCGATAAGGCATGAATTCGAGAATAATCAGCGCTTCGCGGTAAGAAAGTCCGCGAATTTGATCGAGAACGCGCCGCACTTTATAAGGAGACATACCTATATAGCGGGCGATCGCTTTCACTTCTTTTGTGTCAGTTGCCATAATTTTCTCCATGTTTTGTCATAAGTCATTTATTATTTGTCGTTTGTTCACGATCGCGGTTCTACTGACAAATAACGATTGACAAATGACCAATTACTATCTCCCGCCTTTTTTGTCACTTTTGGAGTGACCGCGATAAGTACGAGTCAAGGCAAATTCGCCTAGCTTATGACCTACCATTTGCTCGGATACAAACACGGGTACGTGTTGGCGACCGTTGTGTACGGCAATTGTGTGCCCGACCATTTGAGGCAAAATTGTCGAAGCCCGCGACCAAGTTTTGATAACTTCTTTTTTGTTGCTGGCGTTAAGCCGATCGATTTTCTTGAGTAGATGATCCGCTATGAAGGGACCTTTTTTTAGAGAACGACCCATAGTTTTATTTGGAGTTAGGAGTTAGGAGTTGAGAGTTAGGAGTTGAAAGTTGAAAGTTGGAAGTTGAAAGTTGGAAGTTAATAGTTATTGAAACCCGTAACTCATAATTCCTAACTTTTAACTCCTAACTTTTAACTCTTAACTCCTAACTAATTTAAGATTCACGTCCACCGCGACCGCGTTTTGAAGATTTACGACGGCGGCGAACAATTAACTTACTGCTTGCCTTATTGCGATCGCGTGTCTTCGCACCGAGTGCTGGTTTACCCCAAGGTGTTACAGGTCCGGAACGACCAATTGGTGCCCGACCTTCACCACCACCATGTGGGTGATCCACGGGATTCATAACACTACCTCTGACCTTCGGACGGCGACCTTTCCAACGGTTACGTCCGGCTTTACCTGCACTCAAGTTACGGTGGTCGGTGTTGCCAACTTGCCCGATGGTGGCGTAACATTCGCGCCGAATCATTCGAACTTCACCTGAAGGTAACTTAACTGTTACATAAGCGCCTTCTTTAGCAACAACTTGAGCGCCTGCACCTGCTGCACGAACAATTTGACCGCCTTTGCCAGGAGTCATTTCGACGTTGTGAACGGTGCTACCTAAAGGGATATTCGATAGAGGTAAAGCGTTTCCATCTTCGATTGGAGCATCTGGAGCCGCAATAACGATAGAGCCGACTTTTAAGTTATTGGGATGGAGAATATAGCGCTTTTCACCATCTTGATAATACAAAAGCGCAATCCGTGCGTTACGGTTGGGGTCGTATTCGATTGCTGCAACTTTTGCAGGGATATTCCGCTTGTCGCGTTTGAAATCGATGATGCGATAAAGCTGTTTATGTCCGCCACCACGACGACGACTGGTAATGCGTCCGTGATTGTTTCGACCTTTAGCACGGTGTTTGTGTACCGTTAAAGATTTTTCTGGTTCGCTTTTGGTAATTTCTGCAAAGTCAGAAACTGTAACTTGTCGCGTACTGGGAGTATAAGGACGATAAGAACGAGTACCCATAATTTTAAGTCAGGAGTTTTTGTGTTGGAAGTTAGGAGTTAGGAGTTGGAAGTTAGGAGTTGGAAGTTAGGAGTTGGAAGTTGGAAGTTAAAAATAATTTTCAACTCGTAACTCATAACTCATAACTCATAACTCATAACTCATAACTCCTAACTCCCCACTCCCTCATTTTTTAAACTTCAGGGAATAGAATTTGTCGAATCTTGTCTGCATCTTGTGACGCGACTGTGACAACAGCTCGCTTGTAGTGGGGTTTAAAACCAACAAACCGACCGACACGACGTTTTTTACGTGGTGGGTTGGCGGTGTTGACTTTGATGATTTTGACATCGAAGAGGGTTTCAATTGCCGCTTGGATTTCGAGTTTGTCAGCTTTTGGGGCAACTTCAAATGTGTATTTGTTTTGCTCCATTAAGATAGTCGCTTTCTCAGTCAATATCGGGCGACGAACTAGGTCTACGAGGTCACGAGGATTAAAGTTAGGCACCGTAGACCTCCTGAATTTTTTCTAGCGCTGACTTTGTTAAAATTAGTTTGTCAGCATGGAGTAAATCAAAAACATTGAGTTGGTCGGCAGCGATAAGCTTGAGATTTTCAATGTTGCGAGCTGACAAATATACGTTCTCGCTACGTTCCGACAAAATTAATAAAATCTTGGTTTCTTTTTCGCAACCCCAACGCGCTAGAGCACTCAACAGTTCTTTGGTTTTGGGACGCGCTAACTCGGTGCTAAATTCTTCAACCACAATCAAATCATCAATCCGACCTGCAAACGCGGTTCGCAATGCTAACCGTCGTTCCTTGCGGTTCATATTCAAGTTAAATTCGCGTGGTTTGGGTCCGAAAATGACACCACCACCCCGCCACAACGGCGAACGAGTCGAACCCGCACGCGCCCGACCGGTACCTTTTTGCCGCCAAGGTTTACGACCGCCACCGCGTACTTCCGAACGAGTTTTAGTACTAGCTGTTCCTTGTCGTGCGTTATGCAGTTGTCGAACCAAAGCTCTATGCACTACATGGGAAGCTGTTTTTTCCTTGGCTACCTTCATCTCGAACGTTTTCTGTTCGACTTCCTCGCCTTGCCAATTTTTAACTGCACACTCAAACATTTCTCTGTCCTTTGTCTTTTGTCAGCTGTCAGTTGTTATTTGTTAAGAGTCCGACAGCTACTTTTGCCTGCCGACTAAATTGGCAGGAATGATACTTAGCAAGGCTCCAGGTTTACCAGGAACAGCTCCCTTGATTAGTAACAAGTTCCGTTCAGCATCAACTCGCACGACAGTTAATTTTTTTATAGTTACGCGCTTGCCACCGAGACGACCCGCCATCCGCATACCGGGGAAAACCCGACCGGGGGTTGTACCCGCACCAATCGAACCGGGTTCGCGGTGGTTTTTAGAACCGTGTGACATGGGACCTCGACCGAAGTTATTGCGTTTTTGGTTTCCCGCAAATCCACGACCGATACTATCACCGCTTACGTCTATGATTTGTCCGACGCTAAAAATATCTGCCTTTATCTGTTGACCTAAAGAATACTCATCTGCATTATCGATGCGGTATTCCCGTAAATGACGCAATGCTGGGGCTTCAGATTTCGCTAAATGTCCCAACTTCGGCTTATTCATCGCCTTCGGCTTCACTTCACGAAAGCCAACTTGGATGGCAGAGTAACCGTCGGTCTGTTTAGTTTTTACTTGTGTAACTGTACATGGCCCCACTTGGACGACAGTAACAGGAATAGCTACTCCTGCTTCGTCAAAGATTTGGGTCATGCCCAGTTTGGTGCCGAGAATACCTACAGACACAGTTACTGGTTCTCCTTTTGTACTTATCTTTTTTAATTTAATTTCGGATTCGAGAAGACATTGGTACAAATACGATTTTGGTGCATTTCCAATTCGGGAGCTTCCAAAATGGCAAACGGAATTAAACCGCAACCAAGTTTCCTTACTGTTTGGTGAATCCGCTATTTCGCTTTCTTTTTTTACGCCCGACAGCCAGAAACGTTTTCCGAATGGAACTGCGTTCAATCTTTACAGAATCAATGCAAGGCTTAATAGCTTTGCGTCTTGCGCGGCAAGGCTTCGACTCAAGCGCAAGCACGTTGGCTGGTGACCGGACTTAAACGGCAAGCCGTTCAGTATCCATAAACTGAGGCTGATGCAATGCTCCAAACCAGCAATACTGCTCAGTTTTAACTCCACTCGTTACCTTAAGCGATCGCTTAAGTTCCTGTTGTCCAGGATTTATGAGTGAATGCGATGCCTTCAAGGTTTGCTTCGGTATTTACCTTAAATCCCAAATTTAACCTTAAGGCTCCTTAGTATATCAAAGCTTCGGTCGCCTCAGCTAGTTTACATCAAAAATTGATTTTTAATGTAAATTCAACTAACCTTACAATGACAGCAACTTTAGCTAATAATTTTAACTTTGGTCACAATCTAATAATATAGAACGTTTATTTATATTTGTCTATAGTTTTTTTAAAAAAACTAGAAAGGTGGGATACCTTTTGGGATAAGGGGCAGGGGGAAAAGGTAATGGGTAAGAGGTAGCCCGCGACAGGAGTAAAACTAAAATACGCTTTTCCTTCGTGTCCTTAGTGTCCTTTGTGGTTTATAAAGATTTTTTTGAACCACAAAGAACACAAAGGACGCAAAGTTAAGAGAAAAATTAGCAATCTTAGACCAGTTTTTATTTACCTTAGCAAGGGCTTGAGTAAGGGGGAAGAAGCGGAAACAACTTGAGATATTAGTATTTTTTTATACTTATTTTTTTCCCTTTCCCCAAGTTTGATTAATTCTAGGATTCAAGGTAAATAATAGAGATATCAAAGTGGGATAAGACAACAAAAATCTATGGCACTCATAACCACTGGCAGAGGATTGATTCGAGATTTGGAGAAATACGCTGCGCTTGGCGTGTACGTACCTCTGGAGGGGGGTTTTGAAGGTCGGTATCGCCGCCGACTGCGTGCAGCAGGCTATAACGTTCTCAACTTTACAGCACGCGGGCTGGGGGATGTGGCTGCCTATTTGACCCGAATTCATGGTGTTAGACCGCCGCATTTAGGTAAAAAAAGTACTGGTAGCGGTGCGGCGGTTGGTAGCGTCTACTACGTACCACCAATTTTGTCGTATCAGTTAGAACAATTGCCACCTAAGTCGAAAGGGCTAGTTTTGTGGATTATTGAGGGACATATTCTTTCCGACCAGGAAATCGAGTACTTGGCAGCGCTGCCAAGTATGGAACCGCGAGTTAAAGTGATTATCGAACGGGGAGGCGATCGCAGTTTCCGTTGGACACCTTTAGAAAAGACTTTGGCTGTTGCTAGTTAGTATTATGTAGCAATAAAAAAACCCGGTTCGTCCCGCAGGAATTGATTTCTAATTGCACGCAGGATGAATCGGTTTTTTTTGCAATGCCAACAAACACGCGATTAAAATACAAACTTGGAGACAATAACACCAAAGAATCGTCATACTGAAAGAGAGAGGGCTATAATTGCTCGCTCCTTTCACAGGTTAAATATCGATAACAGCGACAATGAGACGTAGACCTAACACTAGATCGGACAGCAGATCGGACAGTAGATCGGCTACTACTTCCAAACCTTCTTTTTTCCAATCTCCAATGTTTAATTTCACCACCATGGCCATTTTGGGAGGGGTGTTGATTTTAGGGATTGGAATTGGCATTGCTTTTAGTTCGACAACCACATTTACAGCATCGAATGTGGCTTCTCGTGATTTTATTGATACCAAAGCGCCAAACCCAGAAATTTGCGTGCAGTATGGGGCAAGTTCGATGGTAATGGATGCTCGGTTGTTTGTAACTCTCAACCCTTTTAATGTCTATGTTGCTCAACCTAGTATGCGTCCTGGATGCGTGATTAGGCAGAATAACTGGGCAATATTAGAGCAAAGAAAGCTCGTGACATCAGACCAGGTAAGAGAGTGCAAAAACCGTTTGAATACTTTCGGCTTTACTGGTAATTTAGACAGCGAAAAACCTGATATTCGCTGTATCTACCAAAACGAGTCTGCTCAAAACTTCTTTTTAACCCAGCCCGGTGCAGTTGGGCAACCTCAGGAAACAGAGCGCTTCTAAGTAAGCAATAGTAATTTTACCTACTAGTTCTTTAGGCTGCTATGGTTAAATTTTAACAATCTCTTTTTTGGAACAAAAACTTCTATTAGATCGCATATCAGTAGGGGCACAATATTATTGTGCCCCTAGTTACTATAGCCTTGCGTTTTATCGCTGAGGAACGGCTGGTAAATTTTGCCCCCAAGGTACTACTCCAGAACCAGCATTATTGTTGATGGGGTTATTCACTGGATTATTGTTGGGATAGTTAGGAACCGGGAAATTTGGTGAAATTAGTGGCGAAGCATTATTGCTAACTCCTCCAAATGGGGTGGAAAAATTTGCGGGAGGAAGCATTGAAGCACTAGGTATTTGCTCTCGGTTGTTAGGTGTTAGGGGCGGTACAGACACATTGGGTGATGGTTGGGGGTTGAGGTCATTGCTTGAGGGAAGGGTTGACGGTTGAGATTGGTAGATTTGCGGTTGAGATTGGTAGATTTGCGGTTGAGGTTGGTAGATTGGCGGTTGGGATTGATA
>CAXTCQ010000084.1:20584-29222 GCA_964242965.1 uncultured Calothrix sp.
TAGATTTGCGGTTGAGGTTGGTAGATTGGCGGTTGGGATTGATAAATTGGTGGTTGAGGTTGGTAGATTTGCGGTTGGGATTGATAAGTTGGCGCTTGTGGTTGATAAATTGGCGCTTGAGGTGGGTATATGGTAGATCCTGGGGTATTAGAATAGTTATTTGAAAGACGCAACGTCCAGCGATTAGGGTTTGTTGATATAGGTTGCAACTGTACTTGATTTTGAGTCAAAACAGTTCCCGGTGTTAAATCCATGACAATGCGGGTGACACTAGCATTGAGTTGCGAAAGGCGAATTCGTTGGATTGCACCAGAGTAATTTTCTTGAGTGGGAACGTAGCCTAATTTGGTACTAGGTAAGTCTATAACTAAGCGCGGTGGTTGGCGAAGATAAAATACTTGCGGTTGCGCGGCAGAGGAAAGGGTAAATTCGAGTAATGCATTTTCTGGGGAAAATCGCCACTCTTGGAGTTGAGTATTTTGTGGGACAGCGCTGCTTATGGGTTGGAAGGCAAATACGTAAGACAGGCTAAATAAGCTGACTGAAAATAATTGCTTGCACCGTTGTAGAAAAGGTCGATTTTTGAGCGGATTGTTCATGATTTCCTTTACTTTTTTGAGCATCTAATGCTTATTAGGCTGACTGTTGAGGTTTTGAGGCTGTTCTTCTGGGTTCTCTAAAATTGCGTTAAATTTAATTGATTTTGATACCTCGTTTGAAGTAATTGTACCGACAAAACCGGATTGAGAAATTAAGCTTGCTTGGAGAATAAATAAATCAAAGTCATTGGACTGGGATTGTTTTTTTACAGGTGTTTGAGATGTTGGATTACTGCAAAAAATCGTTTTGCGGACTTTTCCAGATAATGTAAATTGTTGATTATTGAGTTTGCCAACGAGCGAGAGATTATTTTCGCTGGTTGGAGATAATTCTTCGGCATTGGTTGCTGATAGTAAAGACCCATTTAAAAACATACCTGATTGTTGAATGTTCAGTATCAAACTGTCAGGTTTTTGGCAATTAGGTAAATTTTCAAGTTTGGTAAGCCGATAGCGTCCGCTGATTGCTACAGGGGCTTTGAGGTTGTTTTCACCGTAGTTCGTAACTATTTTGAATAACAGTAAGACTGAACTGATAGCAATAGCATAAAAGGCTAAGGATTTAAAGTGAAATTTAGGCATAGGAGTAGGGAGTAGGGAGTAGGGGGAAGTGGCGAAGGTGGGGGAGTAATAAAAAGCAAAGTATATTTTTCTTCCACTTCTCCTACATCCTCCACTCCCTCCACTCCCTCAGACCCTACACTTTTATATCTGCAAGTACAGAGGTCAGGTGCGATGTTACTTGGCTGTAACGTCGGGTAATCAGAAGCGATGAACGACATTGGATAGCGAGTTGGTCGGCATATCTGCCAAGGGTTTGGCGTTCGATACCCCAAGCGCGACTGGTTCCGGCAATGGTCAGGTCTACACTTTCGGATGCTGCAACTACGGCTTGAATTGGTTCGTTAGCTTCGACGGTTCTAATGTCAACGCGATCGCGTACACTCTTTGGTAACTGTTCCATCATTGCCCGCAGTTCGTAGCTGAGTTCGTTCTTATGTAAGTTCTCAGTAACTACTTGCAAAATTTGCAAAATGCATGTATCTCTATTTACTAATAACCGCAGTGCAAGTATCAGTGCTAAGTCGTCGTGAATGTTGGCAGAATACGGTACAAGCAAACTTTCTAATCGCTCCTCGCCTCGGTCAATGAAGACTGCAACATCGATCGGGGCTGTGCTAAGAATTTGACCAACTCTTCCACCTAAGCGGTTAGTACTAAAAGCTGGACGATGCCATCCAACTATAATTAAATCGGCTTGTTCGATGGTGGCTATTTGTATAGTTTCGCGGGCAACGTTACTGCTAATGCGAATGATAGGTTGGACGTAAGGACGAACTGAGAAAGGTTCGAGACGTTCGATAAGTTGTTCTAATTCAAATCGACGTTGGTTGATCATTTTTTCGACTTCGACGGGAGTAGCATCGTAGGCGTAGTCTTCAGGTAATTCGATTAAGCTTAGAGGATGAACTAAAGCAGGCTGACGATTATTGAGTGCGATCGCACTTGCTAGCTGTACGAGTCCTTTCTGCGAACTGGGGTTAGCTACGGGTACTAAAATCCGATACGGACGCGCTAAAGTGCTAACATTGGGGGTTTTTTCAATGTTACCGTCTGCGGTTTCGACCACATCCAACCGAATTAGCCGTTTGGGATATGTCAGTTCGAGTAACGGTGAGGTCATAAATGTTGTTACCAGGGCCATAATTACCAACATGGTAAAAAGTAGCGGCGAAATAACTTTTAACTCCAAACCGATATTGAGTACAATCAGTTCGGTTAAGCCGCGAGTATTCATCAACCATCCCAACGCTGAAGCTTCACGCTTGTTAATCCCGCTGACACGCGCAGCGACATAAGTACCAAAATACTTACCTGCGATCGCCACTGCCAATATTAATAAACATAGTCCCCACAATTCCGGACTATTGAGTAAACCAATTTGCGTCTTCAACCCGCTGATTGCAAAAAATACTGGTAACAAAAATATCAAAACGAAGTCTTCGGTTTTGACTGCTAGTTCGCGGACTAATCCTTCGTTTTTGGGCATAACAGCCCCAACTAAAAATGCACCAAAAATTAAATGAATGCCGATCAACTCGGTAATTAATGCGGAGGCAACAACAGCACTATAAATTAACGCCATCATCAATTGATTCAAGCGACCGATACGAATGTAATAAGCCGCAAGTCGTTGTAAAAACCACCGCCCGACCGTAAACATAAAGCCGATATAAGCCAAGCTGGCGATGATTGTAAATACGGCTCTTTGGTCGATACTGCCATTTCGTGCGACTGCGATCGCAATTGCTAATATACACCATGCGGTTACGTCATCGACTGCCGCACAAGTTAATGCAAGCGTTCCCAGTCGCGTTCCCTGCAAGTTGTTTTCGGTGATTATTCTTGCTAGTACCGGAAATGCAGTAATCGACATTGCCGCACCCAAAAACAGTGCAAATGCTGTAAACGGTACGCTATCACTCGATAGTAAAGGATAAAGTACCAATGATGAAATTGCCGCTAGCGTGAACGGTACAACAATACTGACATGGGATACATGAATTGCTACTTCTAAATTGCCGCTGAGGTACTTGGGGTTTAATTCCAAGCCAATTAGGAACATGAAAAATATTAACCCAATCTGCGACAGCATATTTAAAAAAGGAACTGTTTCAGGTGGAAATAAAGCAGTTGCTAAGGAAGGAGCAACCATACCAAATAATGAGGGACCTAGCATAATACCAGCTACTATTTCCCCAATTACTAATGGTTGGTTAATCCGTCGGAATGCTAATCCTACTAACCGCGATAGTCCAATCACAATTAGCACTTCAATCAGAACTAGAACGACTGCGTGCATACTTTCCTCACAAGTTACTAGCCGATTTCCATATGATGATTCATGAAAACACCAAAAAAGCCAACTTCAAGTTACATTAATCTCTGGAAGAGGGTTCTAACAATGTTAATAGTTATTAAACCATAGTGATAGCTTTTTAAAGTGAACAATAAAGCTATTTTTTGTAAGCAAAATTAAATTCTCACAGAGACAAATAGCGAATATTATGTAAAAAAATTTATTAATCGCTAAATAATTTTATTTAAGCTCAAGATTTTTACAAGTTATATTTAGCTACTATAACTTGTAAACACAATCTTTAAGGTTGATATAATCATTACGGATTTTATCAATAATTGTCAACTGCTTAAAAATACTTTTAAAAATAAAAAATAGTTATTTTTGTATATAAATAAGAATTAAACTCTCTTTATTATTCAGTTATATTGTGTCTATTATAACACTTACAATTAGGCTCGTAGTTGCGCTTGGGCGCCCTTCAAACTTTATACAATCGTAGGGTAGTATTTCGTTTCATTAATTTGATAAGTCTTAGAGGTCAAAATCCCGGTAACTTTTGCGAAACCGAGATTCTTGTAACCCCTGATAATTTTTGAAACGAATTACTAGTGATCTGTGTCATAAGTTATGATGATTGTAGGTTGGGTGTAGCGTAAGCGTAACCCAACATTTAATAGTTGGGTTCCACGCTCGTCCCAAGGGGACATGCTGCGCGTTGGCGTAGCCTGCGCTTTGCGCTTACGTTCCACCCAACCTACGTCTTGGAGAGACGCGAAATTTCGCGTCTCTACATCTCCAGAATTAATGACATAGACTACTAGTAGTGTTTCACCACATAAAATATCAGAGGTAGAGGAATAAACCACAAACACACAAAATAGGCAATGTTGAGAAATTGATTTTACAAGGCAAAAATTCTCGAATAGTTTCTAAGCTCTAAACCCTTGGGATAGCGTGCGTTGAGAAGCGTTTAATCTAAAAATTAAATTAATTCACCTAACGGATTTTCATATTTTGTGCCTTGCAATAACAAGTTAACTAACGGTGATGCCATTAACGTTGTCACAATTGCCATAATCACCATGATAGTAAACAAAGTTTCGCTGATTATGCCTTGTTCCAAACCAATATTGAGAATAATTAACTCCATTAAACCGCGTGCATTCATCAAAGCACCAATAGTTGCAGATTCGCGCCAACTTTCTCCAGCGATTTTGGCTGCAAGCATACATGCAATGCCTTTCCCCAAAACGGCAACAGTAATAATTAATGCAGTTATACCCCAAAGAGCAAGTGTATTTACTAAACCAATTCGAGTACTCAGTCCGGAGTAAACAAAGAACATTGGTAACAAAAAGCCCGTTGTCAGAAATTCTAAGCGATCGCGTACTTGGTCGGCAAATTCGCCCCTTGGCATCGCAGTCCCCAAAATAAACGCGCCGAAAACTGCATATAATTTGATAGCATCGGTCAACCAAGCGCAAAACATCAAAACAATTAAGACTAAAGTTAAAGTTTGAATCGTCAAATTGCGATTTTGTCCAACGGTACGACTAAAACCTTTCAGCATCCTTCGTCCGACGAAAATTGTCAACAGCACATACGCTAAACCTCCACCAATTGCAAAAGCTGCAATATATGGATCGGATTGAAGGCTAGTTAGTACAATTGCTAACAAACACCACGCAGTTGCATCGTCGATCGAACCTGCTGCTAGTGCTAAAGTGCCAAAACGAGTTTTAGCGATGCCGCGTTCGTAAAGCATTCGGGCTAACATCGGAAAAGCGGTAATCGACATCGAAGCACCGAGATACAAAGCTGCTTCGGTAACTCCAACACCTTGCTTGAATAAATCACCCCTACCCTGGAGAAATATCGCTGCGATACCATCGAAGATGGTTGCCAAGGGCATCGCACCCAAGCAAAATGGTGCCAAAATACCTGCAAGGGAAACTAAACCCGCACTCTTTAACCGTCGTTTGATTAAATCGGTATTAAACTCTAACCCGATTAAAAACATGTAAAGCACTAGTCCAATCTGACTGACGGCAAATAAAATCGACATCGACGGGTTAGGAATTGTTGCACCTGTCGCTAGTATTAACGGTGCTTTTGGAAACAACCATTGTTGTAGTTCGGGTGCAAAAATTCCAAACAACGATGGCCCCAACGTTACACCAGCAATCATTTCGCAAACAACGTCGGTTTGTCCGAGATAACGCCGTCCCACAATTGTAACTAGCCGACAAGTGCCTAAAATTACCGTAAGTTGCAGTAATAGCTTGAGAACTAAATCGAAATTCGACATTTGCCTCCTTTGAAGGAAAGTATTGTTTAACTACAAGGTACGATTCGGCACAATCCATTAATGAGTACGATCAGCATACGGCATTTATTTGATGTCAACAATCAAGGGATACATTTTCAAATTAAAGTTTTATGTAGCATTTTTAAAGAAACCCGGTATTTCGTAGATACCGGGTTTCGAGGTTATAAACTGCATAATGTACTAAAAATGTAATGTAAGATATATAGCGCGTTACAGACAATAACGCGCTCTACAATACCTGAAAATGTAGAATGCTAAAAACTCTACAAGGCGGACGTTACAAAATTATCGCAGCCTTAGGAGGTGGGGGATTTGGTCAAATCTATGTTGCAGAGGATACCCATCGTCCCGGCAACCCCCGATGTATCGTCAAGCATCTCCAACCTGCTAGTCGTGAAGTCGGTTTTTTGCAAACTGCGCGACGTTTGTTTAATACTGAAGCGTCTATCCTTGAAAAACTCGGTCGTCACGACCAAATCCCGCAATTGTTGGCATATTTTGAAGAAAACGAAGAATTTTACCTAGTTCAAGAATTTGTCGATGGATATTCGCTGAGTGATGAACTATCGGGTGGTGTCAAGCTTGATGAAACTCAAGTAATTTCAATTTTGCTGGATATTCTTAACGTCTTAGAATTCGTTCACTTGCACCAAGTTATCCACCGCGACATTAAACCCAGTAACTTGATTCGCCGCCAACATGACGGCAAAATGATTTTAATCGACTTTGGTGCAGTTAAAGAAATTCGCAACCAAATTGTCAATGATTCCGAACAAAGCGAAATTACGGTAGCAATTGGCACTAAAGGCTACATGCCCAACGAGCAATCAGCCGGAAAACCACGCTTTAATAGCGATATTTACGCACTTGGGATAGTTGCAATTCAAGCCTTAACCGGGTTGCGTCCCTCGAAACTCGGCGAAGACCCAAATACCGGAGAAATCCTCTGGCGCGATAAAATCCAAGTTAGCGATGGACTTGCAAATATTATCGATAAAATGGTGCGCTATGACTTTCGAGTGCGTTACCAGTCAGTCGGCGAAATTTTGGTAGATTTGCAGCAGTTAATCAATCCGCAAAAAGCGAAGAAACAACGCAGTTGGAAAAAATTTATTCGCAACGGTCTATCTATTGTTAGTACAAGTTGGTTGCTAACAACTGCTTTTGTTTTAGGGATTGCTGAACTTAAAATAGTTCAACCGTTAGAACTTGCAGCTTACGACCGAATGATACGGTTGCGGTTTGTAACGAGGTTGTATTGGAATTTGAGTTATGAAGATAAACATTCCGACGATTTCGATCCAGATTTGTTAATTATTGATATTACCGAAAACGATTTAAAACGATATCAATCATCTTTACCAGATAGCGTTGTCAACCAACTCTTGACAAAATTACAATCGTATCAACCGAGAATTATTGGTTTAAATATTTACCGTCCCCAACAAAAAAACTTCGCAGTTGGACTAAAGCGGCAGGATAATATTATTGGTGCTTGTAAATTTAGCAATGTAAAAGAGTCAGAGATTGCCCCACCTCCAAATTTATCGGCAGACAAGATCGGTTTTAATAACATTATTGTTGATGACGACGGAATTGTGCGACGCAGTTTATTGCTTGCCGATTCCGGAGATAAACATTGTACAGCTAAATATTCCTTTGGGGCATTACTTGCGATCGCATACCTAGAACAACGTAATATACCGATTACTTTTAATCAAACAGGCGACTTTCAAATCGGTAAAGCCTCAATCCAACCTCTCAAACCTGACTCCGGAGGCTACCAACAAATCGATGCAGGTGGATATCAAATTATGCTCGATTATCGCTCAACTAGTAATATTGCTGAAAAAAGAAGTCTTGAAGACGTTCTAGAAAACCGCATTAACCCCAAATTAGTTAAAAATAAAATTGTCATAATTGCCACTACAACGCTGCCAAATACATACTATACGCCATATCGCCGTAACATTAGCGCCTTAGATATACATGCTCATGTTGTTAGCCAAATCCTCACCGCAGCAAGGGCTGAACGTCCATTATTTAACGTCTGGTCGAGAGAAAAACAAGTAAAATGGATTGCAGCTTGGGCAATGGCTGGCGGAATTCTCGCTTGGTTATTGCGTCCTTTTTGGGCTTTGTTAACCGGTAAAATAATTATTTTACTAGTATTAATAGTAGTTAGTTTTTATATCTTTATCCAGTCAGGTTGGGTGCCTTTAGTTGCCCCAGCATTAGCTTTGATTATAACTGGCTGGTTAGTTGCTGCTTTGCGCGTTTATTTTAATAAATATTTATCTCGAACTAATAATAAACGTGTCATTCCATCAACAATCCCCAATCAACCTGGGGATTCGTTGCTTTTGACGATTCCACCAATTACCTTTTTAGATAGCTTTTTAGAAAAATCGGGTCAAACAACTATTCAAGGAAACGTTGAAAATAATCAAATCACCCGTTATTCGCTTACCTGCAACCAAGGACAACAGCTAAAATTACAGGTATTATTGGGAAATGTAAATTTATCAATTATCGATCCAGATGGGAAAACGATTGTCACAACTATCGACGACGCGATGACTTGGCAGGGAATTCTTCCCGTGACAGGAGATTATATTATTGAGATTGATGCAGTTAAGCCGCAATATCGAGTCAACGTCGATGTGAAATAAACGACAGGTTCAGATCCCCGACTTCTTAAAGATACTCCTGAGCGATTCAGGAGTGACACACTTCACATAATGATTTCTCGTTATCCCATGATATTGTAGGGGCACGGCCAATGCGTGCCCCACCCCGGGGCGTTTATACAAAACAAGGGGTATAAAAAACCCACCCCAAGTAAAC
>CAXTCQ010000085.1:0-29090 GCA_964242965.1 uncultured Calothrix sp.
CTCCTAACTCCTAACTCCTAACTCCTAACTCCTAACTCCTAACTCCTAACTTCCTACTTCTTCACAGGAGGTGGAGGCACTAACGCAGTATCGAAGAAGTAAACGCGATCGCAATATCGACTTTGGCTCGTACAAGCTGCTTCAATCGCTACATTGCTGACATTGCTGACATCCAGCGACAATGTAGTAGCTTGTGAAGGTGAAACTGTCCGCGTTTCTGCTTGTCTACCATCTAAGTAAACTCGAACTTCGACAGCACTACTTCGAGTGTCGTTATCGCGCATTCCAAACCCCAAATTTAAGGTCTGAAAAATGGGCTGCGGACGATTATCGGGTTTTATTTTACAAGTAAGTGCCGCCTCACGAGAACCTGGACCTAAATAAAACTGACTTGAATATACAGCTCGACCAATTGCAACATCTGTGTTTTCTTCGCGGGCACTACCAGGTCCACTGTCAACGCATTTAGCCTGTAATAAAGGTACAGAACGCTGTTTGGCTTGGGCAATATTTAGTCCCAATCCCAAAGGAATAATCGCAGCGCTGGCAATTAAAGAACCAATGAACTTAGTTTTTGACATGAGATTCAAAATAAATATTTAGGCGCATAGATTAAAACCAAAATCATCATACGCGATCGCCTGCTATTTTTTTGTATGCGAGAAATCTGGGAGTCGGCAGTAGGATGGAAAAATTATATTTTACCCCTTCTACTTCCCCCTACTCCCCCTACTTCCTACTCTCTCGACCCCTTCTACTCCCTACTCCCTACTCCCTACTCCCTTCTATGCACTTAATTCACCGTGACGCGGAACCGAACAAATCCGAAGTTGCTACTAGGAATCGTACCCAAATTCACAACTACTGCACCATTGCTATTACTATCAGGACAAATATTGCTATAGTTACCTAACGGTGCTAGTGGTGCTAAGTAACTACCCGAATCTGCACCCTCACCCGCACCATTCACAGAAATACTGTTGTTAGCAAACGTAGTTCCACTCGGTACTAAATCGCAGAAACGGATATTTCGTAGATTTTCGTTACCTTGCGTCGAGAAATAAACCGTGTACTCAACTTGATCCCCGGATTGGATTGGTGCTTCGAGGTTGGGAACACCCCGAAAACGTTCTGGTGCGGTTAGGGCATCGTCGTTATTATTATTCGTGTCGGGAACGAAGGTATTAAAGTTAACACCGCTGACTGGTTGACCGTTTCGCAAAGCGTTAGTAATCCGCTTCACCACAATAATGTCTGGTGTTTCGGAAGCACCAAGACGCGACGGACGGAAACCAAAGTCAACATTGAGCAAAGCTTGATTTGGTTGTGACAAATTCGCGTTTAGCGTCGTGCTTGTAGTAGGGCTAAAATCGGCATCAGGTCGAAGTGCTTCTACTGTGTAATTACTTAGCTCTAAGCCAGTAAAACCGTAAATCCCGTTACTGTTAGTTGTTGTACGGCTAACTTCTTGACCGCTCGAATTTCGCAAAATTAAGGTCGCGTTGGCAATACCGGGTTCGCCATTATCCTGAGTACCGTTAGCGTTTCGGTCATTAAATACCGTATCGCCAATCGATCCAAAAACTGGCGTACAAATACGAATTGGAGCTAAACCGATAGTTTCATCTTGTCTTGGTTGACCGAATTCCGTACCAGGTTCGTAGAGTAATTGAATGCGCGTGATTGCACCCGAAGGTGTAACTGAAACATTACCGTCGCTTCGATCGGGTAAAGAATTTTCATTGATACCGGCAGCAACGTTCCCCGTGACACGAGTTGTACTACCAAGCGACCTCAATGTCACATCAACTGGAGAATTACCGTTGAATGCAGTAACTGTAACTCGGTCTTGGAAAGTCAACCCGTTATCGCGCTGACCGTCGCGGTCGATGTCGAGAATAGTTAGGGGAGATGCAAGAGTTATAGGTCTATCAAAGGTAACGGTGAGGGTCGCACTTCCAGGAGAAGGCTGCTTGCCAATACCGATATGAAACCTCAGGTTGGGTGCAGGTAAACCACCATAGACCTCGTTATCAATTCTAGTACCGTAGATTTCGTTCCCAAATGGAACTAACTCGGATTCAATAACTCTTCCAGGAATACTTTCGCTAAAACCCAATCTGACTCCCACGCCGTTAGCATTCAGATTTTGGGCAGAAATTGCTGCTGCACCTTCTGCTGGTTGCCAATTCACGGTTGTTGGTACAACACCCGCAGGACAACTGATTGGTGTTTGAGCAACTACTCTGTGAGTCAAAAAAATACTCTCAAGTGGTATTTGCGGTACTGCGAACATTAAGGCAATGACCGAATATTTAAGAGGTTTAGCTAACGATCTAATAGGTTGTTGCAAAGGTGTTGAACCCTGGTATTCTTCGATTAAATGATTAAATGCGGCTACTCCAGGCAATGACTGAGGCAAGTCCTTTTTGTTAGATATTCGTATGCGTTTCAATAAAGGCTTCATATTTTAATTTCCTAACAACACAGAGTTGGAGGTTGCAAAGGATTTTCATAACCCAAGTTACTACTTACTTGAGAACGTGATACCCTTAGCGACCATCGAAGATGGTATAGCAAAAGCAATAAAATCCCCTTGCTTGTTGAAAAATGGAGGGGGAAGATGCTTTTAGGAAATAATCATTGTTTATGCTACCACTGATGAGCTACTGAGAGCTATTAGTTACAAAAAAGATTATTATCTCAACAAATACAATGTGTAAAATAATACAATAAGTTAGCGAAAGTAATATTCTTTAATGGTAATCGTGCAAAAACATGTGGCTATATGAAAGACTACAAATTATTAGCAAATGTGTTCGATAGATTCAGATTCAATAAACGACTATACAGCATTTATATGCGAATAATAACTTATTTGCTAAAATAGGAATGACGTTGAGTATTCAAGTAATTGTACAAAATATCTTCTATTTTTTCCCATTCTAATCTGCGATGATATTAGTATTTTTTGTGTCAAATTAATTAAAATAGAAAACTATCCGGGCTAAATAACATCAAAGAAGCGCGATAGCATTATAAAGTTAAAGTACAATTATTAACGACTAAAAACGATATACCAGTTGCGGAAAGTCTTCATGCCTGGTAGTGCATAGTCATGTCCGAGCCTTAAATAGGCTACTATTAAATCTACTATCAGGTAGCGAAATACCCGTCCTCTGTATACAGATATACTACCGAAGATAGATTGATTGAATCAGAGTAAAATCAAATTAAAAGTAATGAATAAAAAGAATTCTATGCGTTAAAATAAGCCGTGGATTCGATATATAAAACAATCTACTCAACACTATCTTTAAATGTTTATTGCTATTACTAGTATGTATTTTTGCATGAATTCATGCAGTCATTTATAAAAGCTTTTTACTTAAGTTATAAGCATTTATTTTTGTTTTTTTTTAAAACAAGCATTGATATCGCTAGTATTCTTTGACATGTATAATGAGTAGTATATATTTTGGTTACTTAAGCGCGTAGCCGAAGCGTTTTTCATACGATACTATTCTCAATAGCCCTCAAGCGCCCTTTGGTGGTCGGCTGCTAGGGCGGGCGCTCGGCGCTCGTCCCCTTGGGACAGACACCAAAGAGCGTTTACCTTACGGGTAGGCTAGTCAACGGACGCTGCACGGTAGCAAGACCGAACTCCGGGATACAAAGATAGGAAGCTTACGAACATCTCATAGCGCTCCAGGTGCGAAGCACCCGGAGCCACGTAACCTGCAACTTAAGTAAAGCACTGGTTAATAGTTAGGAGGCACGGAGTTAAGAGTTCTTATTGTTAGAAATAAAATAATTTTTCCGCTTATGCCTCCTTTGTCCTATGCACTTTAACTCACAATGACGCGAAACCGAACAAATCCGAAGTTGCTACCGGAAATCGTACCTAAATTCACAACTACTGCACCATTGCTATTACTACCGGGACAAATATTGCTATAGTCACCTAACGGTGCTAGCGGTGTTAAGTAACTACCAGAGTCTGCACCCGAACCTGCACCATTCACAGAAATACTGTTAGCAAACGTAGTTCCAGTCGGTACTAAATCGCAGAAACGGATATTACGTATATCCTCGTTACCTTGCGTCGAGAAATAAACCGTGTACTCAATTTGATCTCCGGATTGGATTGGTGTTTCGAGGTTGGGAACACCGCGAAAACGTTCCGGTGAGGGTAGCGCATCATCGTTATTACTATTCGGGTCGGGGACAAAGGTATTAAAGTTAACACCGCTGACTGGCTGACCGTTTCGCAAAGCGTTAGTAATCCGCTTCACCACAATAATGTCTGGTGTTTCGGAAGCACCAAGACGCGACGGACGGAAACCAAAGTCAACATTGAGCAAAGCTTGATTTGGTTGTGACAAATTCGCGTTTAGCGTCGTGCTTGTAGTAGGGCTAAAATCGGCATCAGGTCGAAGTGCTTCTACTGTGTAATTACTTAGCTCTAAGCCAGTAAAACCGTAAATCCCGTTACTGTTAGTTGTTGTACGGCTAACTTCTTGACCGCTCGAATTTCGCAAAATTAAGGTCGCGTTGGCAATACCGGGTTCGCCATTATCCTGAGTACCGTTAGCGTTTCGGTCATTAAATACTGTATCGCCAATTGATCCAAAAGCTGGAGTACAAATACGAATTGGAGCTAAACCGATAGTTTCATCTTGCCTTGGTTGGCCAAATTCCGTACCAGGTTCGTAAAGTAATTGAACGCGGGTGATTGCACCCGAAGGTGTAACTGAAACATTACCGTCGCTTCGATTAGGTAAAGAATTTTCATTAATACCGACAGCAACGTTGCCGGTGACGCGAGTTGTACTACCAAGCGACCTTAATGCCACATCAACTGGAGAATCACCGTTGAATGCAGTAACTGTGACTCGGTCTTGGAAAGTAAACCCGAAATCGCGCTGACCGTCGCGGTCGATGTCGAGAATAGTTAGGGGAGATGCAAGAGTTATAGGTCTATCAAAGGTAACGGTGAGGGTCGCACTTCCAGGAGAAGGCTGCTTGCCAATACCGATATGAAACCTCAGGTTGGGTGCAGGTAAACCACCATAGACCTCGTTATCAATTCTAGTACCGTAGATTTCGTTCCCAAATGGAACTAACTCGGATTCAATAACTCTTCCAGGAATACTTTCGCTAAAACCCAATCTGACTCCCACACCGTTAGCATTCAGATTTTGGGCAGAAATTGCCGCCGCACCTACTGCTGGTTGCCAATTCACGGTTGTTGGAACTGTACCCGCAGGGCAAGTTGTTGGTGTTTGAGCAACTACTTTCTGACTGGAAATAAGTGGTATTTGCGGTACTGCCAACATTAAGGCAATTACCGAATACTTAAGAGGTTTGGCTAACGATCTAATCAGTTGTTGCGAAGGTGTTAAACTCTGGTATCCTTCTAGGGGTACTCTTGGTAATGATTGGGGCAAGTCCCTTTTGTTAGATGTTCTTTGTATGCGTTTCAATAAAGGCTTCATCTTTTAATTTCCAACAACACAGAGATGGAGGTTGCAAAGGCTGTTAATAATTCGGAATTAGTACTATGCCACGTCTGACGTGATGTTTGAAAAAAGTGTCTTTACTTTGTGCCCTTCGTGTCCTAGCTTTAGCGCACGGCTGAGTAGCAAGCGACACATGCAAACGCCAAACGTGGTTAAAAAACTCTTTATTGAACCACAAAGGACACAAAGGACACAAAGATAAGAAAAAACTAGTTATTTGAAACTAGTTTTTATATACCAAGACGTAGAGTAGAGTTAGGAGTTAGAAACTAATACTTAAATTTATTTGTTCATTATTTCCTATTGCCTATTAACCATTAACATTCAAAATCGAATTATCTTCTACGGGTACGATTTTGCCGTCGTTCGATTTGTAAATCGTCTTCTTGTTCGTCGATGATGATGTCTACACCTCGAATATCCTTGAAGATGATTTCGGCACGGCGATCGCGTGCGTAATCGACAATATCTGTACTACCGGGAACCTTCAACTGCGATTCACCTTGCGAACGAATTGTCATCCGTTCTGGGGCGATACCTTTACGTAGCAAGTAACTGCGCGTTGCTAATGCCCGTCGTCTACCCAATGCTAAGTTATATTCGTTACTTGCACGCGGGTCAGTATGACCGACAATTTCAATCACAATTACGGGATATTGCTGTAACACTTCTGCAACCCGATCCAATACCTGGGCACTTGCCGGACTTACAAATGACCTATCCAATGCAAAGTGAATATTGCGGGGAACGCGAATCTTCAACGGTGGTGGCGGTATTTCTGGAGGTGGTGCGGGTGGTTCGGGTGGTGCGGGTGGTTTCGGTCGAGTGGTACATTGCGGCGGTACTATTGGTTGCGGTCGAGATAATGGGGTCAGATTCGGTAAAGTTCCTGGCGTACCAATTACCGCAGCTACCGCTGGTTCTGATGTTCCATATTTCGGGTCGGTTGCGATCGCGCTGATTGCATCCCCAGCCTGCAAGTTGCCTAACTGGACATTAAAATTACCTTTGCTATCAGTAGATGCTCTAGCTAATAATACGTTAAGCGCTCCGTAACCCAAGTCATAAACCGATTCTTTACCGCGTTGGTAATCGCTTAACTTATAAATTGTTACCTCCGAACCTGGGTCAGCTTTCCCTTGTATTGTTACCCCCGTCCCCGCCGGCGCAAATGCCCGCGTCACAAAAGAAGGCGCGTTAATCGCCCCATTCCCCGTATCGAGACGGCGGTTGCCCGAATCGCGCTTCGGGTTTGCACCATCGCCGCGCTGAAAGTCGCTAACTTCGAGATTGCGCTGCGATATCAGGTCGATACTCAACCCTTCTAACACCGCAAATTTGTTGTCGCGGATGATGTTTCCCATCGCAGGGCTTTTGCTGCCAATATCGTTACGCGGGAACGATGTTACGGATACCCCAGGTCCGGTTTGATTGTCAATCTCATTATTAATAACTTGGTGATTGCTACCCATCAAGTACACGGCTGCCCGTCGCAACCGCCTGCCGTTGTAGGTGATTTTGTTGTTTTGCACCAATACATCCCCGTCGGGTTTAAATAGATACACCCCAGCACCATCATTCGCACAAATCAAGTTACCTGTAATTTGCGACTTGGTAATAATACCTTCAAACCGCAAGGCATCGGGCATTCCCGCCAAGCCATTACCAACGATGATATTTTGCGTAACTAACGTATTTTCACCGCGTACAGAAGTAATAATTGCACTACCGTCGTGATAGTAAATGCGGTTGCGGCGAATTGTTGTACCTTGGGAATTAAAGACATACACCCCAAATGCCGATGTTTCTTCGGGTATTTTCTCGTCAACCGTCAACCCCAACCAGTTGTCCTCGATGGTGACATTTTTGGGGGGAACATCGCGGTCGTAAAAAGGAAAATTACTGCTGGGAGGTTGCTGTCTTTTGGTATCTGGAGGTGGAAAGCGGTGGGCAATAACAATATCTCCGGGGGGTGTAGTTAGCGTTACTGGTTTCGGGACACCATCGTAAATCAACAAGTTACCCAATTGCTGTTTTACCGGACTAGCATTGAACCCGTACAAACTCAAACCTCGTACTGTTATTCCATCTGCGACTATTGTCAAACCGCGAAAAATTTCTTGATTCGCAACCGGGGTTATGGCAACAACGGGAACGGGGATGGCAATTTCTGCGGTTGCCGATCTTGTGGCATCGTATCCGGGTTGTGTTGTCCCGTCGATAGTCAAACCCGGACTTGCTAAATCGGGTAAGATTCTTTGCAGTTGGATTGTAGTTGCACCGGCAGGCAAATTAAATTCAATCCGCGTTCCTCCAGTTGCAGGTTGCACAAAAGCTTTTTCCGCAGGACTGAGTTGTTCAACTTGCAGCGTCCCATTTACCAATTCAATTGCTTCGCGCAGCGTTATTTGATTATCGGGTTGAACGTTACCATCTTGATTACTGTTGACAATAACGCGCAACGCTGGGGTTGTCCCTTGGGGTGGGGTCGGTTGCTGGGAAATTTTAAAAGCTTTCGCATTCCCTAGCTTGGGTATTTCGCTAACAGCGATATTTATCGGCAAAAGAGAAAAGGTCAACATCAAAATGGAAAAGCCGAAAAAATTGCTTTTGACTTCCTTTTGGCTTTTGCCTTTTGGCTTTTGCCTTTTCAACCATCGATTTTTCAATCCGGACATCAATCACTCCTCTCCTCTACACCTTGCGCGTTTGCCTGCGGAACCTGGTTCAGCGAACTGGTTTGCTGCAATAATTTTTGCTGTTTAAGACGATTTAATAGCTGCTGTTGTCCTGGTGTCCCCAACGGTAGCTTTGATGGCTTTTCCCTTGGCTGCGTTGTCGTCGATAGCGCATTATTATTTTGGGGTTCAGCTTGCCGAAGTCGATTTATCAACCCAATTTGCCGCTGTTCGGTTTCGCTTTGCGGTAATTGCTGAGACCTACTTGTGCCGCTTGGTACTATTGGTGTTCTTTGTTGTTGATTTGATGGTATCTGTTGCGGTATTGGTTGCTGCGGTTGTTGAAATTCAACACCAGGTGTTCCAGATTGTCCCGGTTGAGTTTGATTTGATGGTATCGGTTGCTGCGGTTGTTGAAATTCAACATCAGGTGTTCCAGATTGCCCAGGTTGAGTTTGATTTGATGGTGTCTGTTGCTGCGGTTGTAACTCGCTACCCGGATTAGTTGGGAACGGATTCGGTGGTGGTGATGATGGTGCAACTCCTGTGACTGCCTGAACTGTTGACTCTTGTTGCTGTTTGGGTACGGGTTTTTGCAATCCAAAGCCACCCAAAAGTTCGTTCAACTTCAAACTGATGTTCAAATACAATCCACCATTGGAACGATATCCTGAGAAATCTGTGTCACCATTCGCATTCACACTACCGAAGCTATAACCTGCTGCTAGCCGCAAATCGGGAGTTAAATAATAACCACCTTCCACTGCCAGACCGTATTCGGTATAACCGTTATTGTTGTTAGAATCTTGACCAATCCAACGACCTTCCACAGCTAAATCGGTACGATATCCCAGACGATAAGTTGTCCGCAACTGCGCCAATTTTGCCGTTCCATCGTATCGATCCCCATCCGAGAAGGTCACACCATTACGGAGTGCAAATTTCCCAAAGAATTCCCACCGCCAGTTTGGTGCGTAAATACCTTCAGCCGAAAATGTATGACCTGTAACCGTCGAACCGATTAGTTGGCTTTCGGGTATCGAGTCGAAATTCTGCCGCCATTCGTATTTCAGTAAACCGTTAAATTTATCGTTGGTCGGGTCGCGGTATGCCAAACCGACTTTCAAATTTGAGGTGTCGCCGAGTTCTTGGAATCGCACCCCAGAAACATTAATACCAGCCGAAGCGGGGAGAAAGACATTCGCTTCACCAGCTTGTTGGTAGCGGACTAAAGCTGTCAAAGCCGGAGTGACTTTACCCGCTCCCGCAGCAGAGATAACTAAATTATTGTTTTCATTGCCATCACGATATTCAAACCGACCGCTAGCTTGGAAATCGGGGTTGTCAGTATATTCCAGCCCCAAGCTGTAAACCGAACCCGAAAATAATCCCAGCGAGGATGCACTTTGACCGACGGCATAGTATTGCTCGTACTGAGGACCTGCTGCTGTTGCATTAAATATATTTCGGAAAACGTATTCGTAACCAACACTCAACCGCAATCCCGGTGCGATCGCCCAGCGATTATTCAGTCCCATCGCGCCTTGTCCCTGCAAGCCGTTATAGGCGGAAAGTACCGAATAACGACCGGTAATGGCGGTATTCTCGGAAAATTTGTGGTCGAGTAAAGTATCAAACGTAGTTATCGAGTTGCCGCGAATCAATTCGCTGTCGTCAAAGAATTGATGCGCGAGTCGGAATGTTACTCCCGGATATGCCTTCCAATCCAATCCCAACGTGGTACGGTTCGGATACAACGGGTCGTTACCACCCAAATTCAATTCATTCTGTGCTTGGAATAACAGCGATTCACCCAAAGGCACCTTCAATCCCGAAACGAGCTGATTCGCATCACCTGTAAAGCGATCGCTAATTCGATCTTCCCGCGACCGATTCACATATTCGGCTCTGACTTCCGGACTCAATCGCCCCGTACCCAACCGCTGTACAAGTCCGGCTCGGAAAGTCTCCAATTTATTATTGACAGCTTCACCAGGACGTGATAAAGGTTGCGGATTAAATAAATCGAAGTAGTCAACTACCCGACCCGCAGCAGTTCCATAGTTCTGTTCCAAGTCATAGGCTACGCGAAACGAGGTTGTGTCTGTCACCCTTGCTAACAGCGAAGCCCCATAACGGGTTTGTCCGGGTGAAAAACTCGTAGTCGCATTGTTGAGAAAATCCGGCTCAACGGCTCGATAATACCCTTCGGCAATTAAGCGATTGTTTAAATTCCCACTTGCTTCGACTCGATACGCATTGCCGCTAACGCTATTGCCTGTCACCAAGTCGGTATTCGACCGCGCAAATTCCCCGACAATCTTCGCCGCATTCCCAAACGAGAACAGAAAATCGGCTCCATAGAGATCGAAATTCCGCGAGCCTTGGTCTTCGCGCAAATAACTACCACCAAAATACGACTTGCGCTCGATATCCTGCGAGAAGTTATACTGCAAGCGCCCAGCATACAAGCTCGAATCCTGACCGCCCTCATTCTGGTAAGTAACAACAACTCGCCGCACTAAAGTCGCGCCAAACGGGTTTAAATCGGTTGCTAAAATCGGACGGCGAAATAATAAGGTTCCCCGGTCGTAATCGATTTCATAATCTTGGTCGCGGTATAACGGTTGACGCTCAACCACTGTACCCGGTCGGTTGATTTCCTCAGCTTCGACATACACCGTCTCACTTCCTGGAACCAATAACCGCTGCGATAGGAAGTAATTTCCACTCGTTCCATTTGGTGCAAAGGTATCGCGCTGGAATCCTTCAATATTATTCGCGTACATCCCGGTAAATTGCAGCGGACCGAAGTTGTAATTCAACTTCAAACCGTGTAGTTGCCGCGTTGTTGCTGTATACAACTGCGAAGTTCGAGAAAATTCCTCGGTGTTGTAGTCACCCCACATCAAATAATCGGGATCGGCTCCAGGTATCGATGGAGTGCGCTCGAACCTTGCATATACACTATCTATAGATGGCGTAGTTGGGGTCATCGTCGAACTATCGCCGTAAACCGGATATTGCTGTTCGCAAAATTGAATGCTGCCAAATAGCCGATTTCGCCCTTCGCAATCCTGGTTAATCGGACGATAGCTATTAAACGCTCCTGTAAACAGCCATTCACCAACTTTTCCAGTTGCAAATAACGACGCTTTAAAATCTACCGTCGTCCCATCATTATTTCTGGGATTGAGAAACTCACCAAAACTACCCCAATAGTCAGTTCCCCCTTGACCAATTCGTAAATTAACGATACCCGTTGCCAGCGAAGGACGTAAAAACGTCACAAATTCAACTTGCGTATAAGCTTCTAGCGGCGACTCAACAATTCGATTCAGAATTGTTGTGTCATTTTGCTGAGGAAATTGTTCCTCAGCTCGCGGGCCAACTATTCTCGGATCGAGTTGGTTGACATTCGGAGAAAATACCGAAGAATTTTGCACCCGAATCTTATCTACTGCTGCCCGCACCCGTACTTGTTGTGGTTTAATATCCGCTTGCAGCGTCGCCACAAAATCCCCATCGCGGGCTATGACTTGAAAACCTTCCTGGTCGCGGCTTTGGTCGGCTCCAACAAACTTACCCGCGCTGGTCGTCAGCGTCACTACTACATCGCCAGGAATTGGTTGCCCATTTTCATCGGTTAGCGTACCCCGCAACTTCACCGTCGAACGTCCATCAGCTTGCGCTCTCGGATCGCCTGCTGGGGCAATATCTAACTTGATTTTTTTGGCATTAATTCCTTGAGGAAGGGCGGTTGGAGCCGTTTGTCCGGTCGAAGGCGCTTGCCCTGTTTTTTGCTCAATCGATGTTTGAGAATTTACTGGTGGATTTACAAAATTTTCCGGACTAGTTGGGGCTTGTAATGAAGAAGGTAATATCGGAGCAGTTGCTCCACCCGTTTGTACCGATGGTGTCGAGCCAAATTCAGCTTCTGCAATCTCGAATTTGGAATTCGATTCTTCAATTGGTATTAGCGTTGCAGCTTGTGCCGCACCGGGAGAAATTAGCTTTGCTGCGATCGCATTCGTTAGCACAACGGCGGCAAATGCCGAGAAAAAACCTGTGCGACCCTTCATTAACACCGTCAAACGCAAAATAGAATACAGCTTTTTATTTATACTGCCCTGTGGGGTATTCCCCCTTTGACTTTTATCAGGGTTTAACCCGAATCTTGTAGTAATACTAACTCCTAGTTTTCTTGTTTTCATCGCTTATCCTCTGAAAACGCAGGCGTAACAGCAAAATTAACCCGTGCCAAACTACTTGGCGCTAACCGCACCATGCGCGACTGGCTATTCCGTTCGATAAAGTAATTATTCGGTGCTAAAGCGTAACCGGGTAGACTTGTTAAATCCAGCGTTGCCGACCGATAACCCGATACAACGTTTGCCAAAGAGTAAAGCCCATTGGCATCAGTGACAATCCGATTGCCGTCATCCATGTAAATCACTGCGTTCGGTACTCCCGGCTCGTTCCGTTGCTGTTCGCCGTCGAAGTTTTTATCGACAAATACGCGCCCAATTAAAGTCGCACAATCTGACACGATCCCCGATCGAATTCGCAACGAATGGCTCGCTTGGTTACTTGTCAAATTCCCGGCACGCGCTTGTGCCAAGTTTCTACCCGTACCGCGCACCGCATCCGGTGTAACTTCCACCGCATAGGAAACATTCAACGTTTGGTTAGGTTGGAGTGACTCTGGAGTACTGATTGTCACTGTTCCACGATTGCCGCTACTCAGTGTTAGCTCTACTGCTCGGTCGCCGATTGCGCCCCGAATCGACCTGCCTATAAATACCAGCCCTAACGGAAGTCTATCGGCAACGGTAACATTTGTTGCTGTTGCTTGCCCCGTATTTGTAATTGCAAGGCGGTAAATTACAGTATCGCCTGGTTCGGCTGCGGCGCGATCGCCTGTCTTAATCATGGACAATGCCGCAAGTCCTGCTCTAAGTGTCACCGGGTTGGAATCAACAACTCTGCCGTTCGTCCTTTCCGGGAGATTTTCCGCACCAATACGTGCAGTATTCCGTATTTCGGTTTGAGCAGCAGTCGGTACAATCTCGTAGGTCAAAATACCTATTGTCAAAATTGAGAAAAAGAGGCTTCTACACCTCAGCCATGAAATCATAGATGTCATTGAAAGGCATCAACTATATAGGAAAAGTTTTTTTCATATTAGGTTTGAAATTTTAAAACCTAATTTTGGCGGTGATTTCCACGAGCGATACCCAGTTTCTGGGTTCAAGCAAGTTGACAAATATCTATCTAAGGCTGATAAATAATGCGACTAGCACGCTCGGAGCGTAATATTTATTTTATGGTTAAAGCATATTAGCAAAATAATCTCCGTCCTCACAATATAGGTTAATTTTGTCTTGGTATACTTTCTTGATGAAGATGTGATATCTTACTTAGGAAAGATGCCAACACGGGCATATTATTTTTTAGTTAATCCACATCGAGGCATCAAATGCATCGATTGAGTGGGATTTACTTGTGGGTAATAGCTGTTTGGATGCAACAAGCGTGCAGGCTTGGCGCGAAAAGGCTGCACATCTAAATTATTTTTACCTTGCAGCCAGCAGCTAGGCAGTTACCTGCCTGCGAGTGTGTGTTGAGGATGCTGAACTCTAACAAAGTAAGTAATTAACAAGGAGAACGCAGATTGGATTTTTTAGAACTGCAAGTTCGGAAAAATTAAATCTACGTTTATCTTAATCATCATCGAACGTGATGCTTGAATAATACCTAAAAGTGTTTCAAGTTAATCACCTAAAAAAACAACTTTATAATTGCTTTGCCGAGACTTTAAAAAACTTATAGGTAGCACTTCAGTAATATTACCCAGAAATTACAAATAAGCAATCAGGGTCGTCAAAATTTGTTAAGTATTTTTTCTCATACTTTTATATGTCAATTTTTCCGTATCCGAGATATCTCGTAACTTGAGTATATATGTAAAATAATATACTATTATCAAATTAACGTCAATTTCAGATATCGGTATTTTTTAATTTACATATAAACTCGCCGATTAATCTAAACTGCGATATTTTCTTATTTGGCGGTAAATTAATAAGTTTTCAGTCAGTGTATTTTGGAATTAAGCGATCGCAAAACTAATCGACTGCTAAATACCAAGTCACTAAAATTACATTTTTTTTTCAGTATAAGCAAGCAAAAACAAGTTCTTTTTTAACTTAGATAATTGAATAATTGATACAAAGTTGACAAGTTTTAGGGACTTTTTCTTATAGATAAATGCTTATGGACAGTTAAAAAAGTGTCCATATAGTTTTGCAACTAACTGAAGTCATATTTGCTAATCCTTAAAATTTCAACCTTAGATAGAGCCATTAAAGACTATATTTTTGTTATTATGGATACTTTTGTCGGTAAATAAATTTAATCCGGTTAAACTCGCCATTAGATCGGTAACGTTTATAAATAAAAGCTTGCCCAAAAGTACCCATCAGCTTCTAAGACATATGAGTGGGAGAAAGCTCCCCCTCACTCGTTAACTATTCCCATAGAGAATGGGTAGTGAAATTACAATTTCTACTTAATAAATATTTACTTAATAAGTATCCTCATATTCTGGAGATTCCACTCGTCGAGCATCGGCACGCGGAGGTAAAAACTCCGCACGTCGGGTATTAGCAAGTGGTGGAGTGGGACCATTGTAAGGGTGAATAACTTGAACGGTACGGACGGGACGCTGTTTTGGCGAGAACAAAGCGGATACACCAGCCACAACAATACCACCACCAATTGTTAAAGCCATACCACCTACAGCCCAAACAATACCAGATGACCACCAAGGAGTTGAGGACGGCAATTGAGCAACCCGTTGTGGGTTACTTTGGTCTTGTATTGCTTTTAGTTGCTGATTGCTAAAATTTTGTAGCTGGAAATTGAGTTGTTGATTTTCAGCTTTGAGTCGGTCATTGTCGCGTTGGAGATTATCCATCTGCATTTTGACACGCTCGTTATCCAATCGTAACTGGTCGTTATTTGGAGCATTTGGGATTGGATTAGGTATTACTGGTTGCCCTGAGTAAGGGTATCCGGGTTGTGGCATTACCTGCGGGATAACTTGGGGCTGCATTTGCGGGGTCATGAAGCCGGTTTGAGCGGGACTAACCGTTCCCTTAAGCAGTACAATAGCTGCCAGACCAGCTACGGCGACTCCACCGATAAAAGCCATACTTTCACTCATTGCTTTTGCCCCTACCCCGGCATGGAACAACAATCATCAACTGACACACTCTCACACTTATATTCGTACTCATACACTTATAGCTTAATTGGCTTCATATAACACCCAATACATAATATACGGTATCAGCTAATGACTGACCGCTTGATATACGCTTTATATATTCAAGACGATAACTGCTAAATTGTCTACCAAAGAAAGCAGGAAAAACGTAGGCGTAACACTTTTTATAATCACCCTTTCAGCGGTAATTTGCACTTAAGTATTTGATATTTTTATGGTCAGCACTCAGCGCTCAGTAGTCAGCACTCAGCACTCAGCGCTCAGTGGTCAGTAGTTAGTGGGATGGTTATTACACTGAACAACTCACAAAGAATAAAAAACTTACATCTGAGACTACTTTTCAAGTTCAATCTCAGCTTGAATTTTTGCTAATTCTTCGGGCGTAAGTTCTTCCAGCCGCTTGTTAAAATAAGCTTCTTCGTACTTTTGACGTTGCTCGTGGTAGGTCATTTTATTCCCTACCGCACGAAAAAGGTAGGTCAGTAACCAACCAATCAACCCAACCGCTATTAACAAGGCTTGACTCCAAATACCAGCTGTTTGACTATCCAAGCCAAATTGTTGCAACACGACATACATTAAACCGCCTGCAACAAAAAAGCCTAAGACAATTCCAATCGCGTCAATCCGTCGCATGATGAGTTCTGACCTACCAATAATTAATTTAAGCTGCAATTTGTCGTCGTCGGGGTCGGAAATTTAGAAACGGCGACAATACTAACAGTCCTGGAAAAAAGAAAAATACTAAAAAATACATAAACGCACGTTCAAAAGCAGTACATGAGTACCAGCGCCACTTTAGGTAAAACACCACAAACACTGGCACAACCAGGAGATAAGCTCCGGCTAAAGCCAGATACAGCAGGGGTGCGATCGTGGGTACGGTCAAGGATAAATTCATAATTTCTATTGTCGTCTCGAAGGTACTTTTAGCACTATTCTCATCATAGGCTGAACGCTTGAATTTTTGGTAGCTACTACCGTAACTCTTCTAATAGTAGCGTTACGGCATTCCGTGCGTCGGCTCAGTTCTTAAGGAAGGAGAAATATTTTCGGGATTTGAGGAAATATTTTGAAAATTTGTTGGACAAAATACGCAATTGATGGTGAAATATATCAGGGGGCATTTACTGCTCCCAAAAATTAAATGACTTCCAAAGTCAATTCGGGGGTGTGGCGGAATGGTAGACGCTACGGACTTAGAAAACTGGGCCTTAGAGGAGAAATTCTCTAAGTGGAAGCTCTCAAATTCAGGGAAACCTAAATCTGTTTTATCAGATATGGCAATCCTGAGCCAAGCCAAAAAAAGTTAAGTGCTGAGTAATTAGCAGTTTTAAAACTCCTAACTTTTAACTCCTCACTCTTAACTCTACAAGGAAGGTGCAGAGACTCGACGGGAGCTACCCTAACGTAAAGTCGAGGGTAAAGGGAGAGTCCAATTCTCAAAGCCTTCAGACAAGTTGTTTCTAGGGCAGTAGTGAAAGCTACAAGAGGATGAAAATCCGTTGACCTTAAACGGTCGTGAGGGTTCAAGTCCCTCCACCCCCATTTAAAATTTTTACTTATCTTGTATGTCGCTTCAGATGTAGGCTGGCGAATGAGGTTTCAGCTTTGTGGATAATTATTTAATTTGAACGGACTATTCAACAGTATTCAAAAAAATCAAGTATCGCTTCGGATAGGCTAGACAGCCTATCCTTTATTTTTTGTCCTTTGTATTGTCTTGCCCTCCTTTATCTTAGTTATCAGCGCTTTTGGCTTTTGCCGGGACGTGACGCGAAGAAAGCAGCACTCTCAATTATAAATTTCAGTAGTTACTCGGAATAAGTTTAATAAATTAATACAGAAATTGGTGATTTTATCAAATTTCTGTGAAAAGACCACCGATTTTAATAATAATAGATTGATACTACTGCCAACCTTGGTTAAGCTGTTAATAATGAACAGGGAATTGATTGGTCTTGAGAACAGCAATGACCGCTAACAGCTTACTAAATGCTCGGAGCAATCAGCATCTTCCAAAACTGAAGGATAAACGCTTAAAGCTACAGAACATACAGGAAAAGATGTACAACTTTTTACTTAAAATAGTTAAAAGTTGGCAACCTGAAGAAGTTCTGCGGGTATTTAAGCGTACATTCGTTGATTGTCTCAACTTAGATTCCAAATCCTCTCTAGGGATATATATTGTATTCTTAGACCATGACGAACAAGATTTTCGTCATACCATTAAACGATGTTGTTACATACTAATCAATAATTGGGAGAGTACTAGAAGACATAAATATATTCAGGAATTAGTTGCATTATTTGCAAATTATCAATTAGCAATTCTACCGAATACACCGTCAAAAATTAAAACTTGCAAAACCTGGCTGGATAACTTTGTCAACAGTACAGATTATCAAGAATTGAGATTATTTGCCTATCGAAACGAAGAACAAATAAAAGAGCGGTGGGTAAATCGATACAGTTCTTATTTATTATTTGCCCAATCGGTAAATGAAGAAAATCCTCAAGAGCAAAAAGAAGCTGCAAGAAAACTTTCCAAAACATTAAAAGACAAATTTAAGTTTGAGCTTGCAATGTATATAGCGCGATCGCAATCACAATCGCAGCATTCGAGTTCGACTAGTTCGACTATTGCGCGTTACCGCAATCCTACCATTTTGGGAGATAACGTCTTGCGGTTAATCAAAGCGATAGTTGTCAAAAAAGGTGTGTTTAGTTACGAAAATATTGCAAATATTTTTATAAAACAAACACAAAATCAAACATTTAAAGATTTTAAAGTAAGTTTAGAGAGATATTTAATTTTTTCAGTACAGCAACCGCAAATTATTGAGATATTAAGATATCAATTATTAGAAAAGCTTGATATATGGAAGCCAGAATACAACGAGCAAACTATCAATAAACATTTATTCTTACGACTTTGCAACCGAATTATCGACTGTTTAACTACAGAAAATGGAGGCGAACCCTCTTCGCTGTTTGTAATGTTGCTCTCACAGGGTCATCCATTGACATTAATAATTGTACTGTTAAAAATTATCTTAATTTCCAGAAATTCGCGTAGTCATTTAGAAATTAGAATTGCGGATTTAATCCGCTACTACGACCAATATCCAGAGGATGAATGTAAATGGGTGATTAATTTTATCGAGATATTTAATATTACGTTTGCGATTTATGCAGAAAACGTTGAATATAACTTGATTAAAATGGAAGAGGACGAGCAAACTTTACATGCACAAGTAAATTTAGATTCATATCGAGTATTCTCGCAGTTGAAGACGACTGGGGGAGTAGGGAGTAGGGAGTAGAAGGAGTAGAAGGAGTAGAGGGAGTAGAGTGAGAAAATAACTTATTTGCTCCCCTTGCTCCCCTTGCCCTACTCCCTCTTTCTTCCTCCCTTTCCCCTACTCCCTACTCCCTACTCCCTACTCCCTACCATCAAGCCAAGCGAGTCCAGCACCTGCTGTTTCTGCAATAATGCTAATCAAGCGATATAAACAGATTGCACTAATGACTAATGCCGCTGGAAAATGGTTTTGTAATAACGCGATCGCAGTTGCTTCAAATACACCCAAACCACCAGGGGCACCTGGAATAATAAGCCCTAGTAACCAAGCAAAGCTAAACGCACCTAGCAACAACGCAATTTGACTGACCTGCAAAGGAGCAAGGGCAAATAACGTTAATATAAAGCCAGTACCGCGCAACCCTAAAAAAGCTAATTCACCTAACAACGGTATCAGAGGATAACCCCTCAAACTCAAAGAAGCTGTATCGTTACGGTCGGATTTTTTTGTCTTTAACTTCTTAACAAAACTCAATATCGGATTTAAAAACCGGGGATGGAGAATGCAAAGCACTCCAATCAAACCAAGTATTTGCAGAATTCTTAGTCCGATATTGCTATATGCAGTCAACTCGCTACCAAGCACAACAATTACAATTAAAGCCGCAGTTGCCATTAATAGAGGTTCGAGTAAAACACTAAGAGTTGCAGCACCAGCAGTAACCCCCGCACTTTTGGCAGCGACAATGCGTCCGTAGTAATGCCAAACATTACCCGGTAGATATTTAGCAATGTTGGTTTTAAGGTAAACTTGGATAAAATATGAAGTTGGTACGGGTTCCTTGAGTTCGTTGAGTACCCAAGTCCATATCCAACCAGCCCAAATATGAGCGAGTAAAGTGATTCCGGTTGCAACGGCAATAATTGACCATCCAAGTCCATCAATACGGATGTCTGTTACTTGTAACCAATTATCCTTGAGGGTTTTTGCTATGAAAAACAAAGTCCCACCCAATATTAGCCAGCGCAGTATCTGCTTGAACATGATGGTAATTTGACAGGTAAATTTTTTAGGAGTTAGCTTTTGAGTACGATTCTTAATAAATAAATTATTCTTAAGGTCAAATTTATACTTGACTGAAAAATAAAAAGTTTAATATTACCTTAGACTGCGAACATTTATTAATTTTATTCATTTTCTTTAATATTTCTCTAAGTTAACATCAATAATTTTTTAAATACGGATTAGACTTAGACCCCAGCGCTTTAAGTGCGTTGGAGGTTAAAAGTTTAATTTTTATGAAGTTGATTTTAACGATTTATAACGATGAAGAAATGGAACAAATATAAATATTAATTAATTAAAGTAACTTATATCCCTCTTGAGTTAGAGAATAATATTTGAAGGGGAGCATTAAAAATGTGACTTTTGTCAGATGAAAATAGTTTTTATAGTTCCTAATCTTAAAGACGGTTGTGTAAGCTAAAGCTTAAGTATTAACTTAAGAAGAAATACCTTATACAATCTGAACTTGCAGTTTCGAATAAAAGGAGAGCGGTGTGAAGACCTTGTTTTCTAGTCTCAAACAACTAAAATTACGTCAAATACTAACTGTCACATTGGCAAGTTTATTATTGATGATAAGCACTGCTTGCAGTTCAGTAGAAACACAAGCTGCAAACCCCAAGGATCAGCCCGTACAAATGGGTGGTATGAATAATCCTTATAAAAGCGGTGGGGATAAGTATACCGAAAATAAAAACGCTGGCAAGCAGGCAAGCTTAATAGATTCGCAGCAATTAATAGCCGCTACTCAAGAAGAATTGTTATACCCAGGTGCAGAAACACCACAAGGTAGAGCGCAAAAAGAAGCTGAAATGCCCATCATAAACGAAAAAAGCTTTCAACCCAAATCAGGTGGTTTAATTCAACGCGAATCGGGTTTAGGAGAACGTCTTAAAGACCGAGTTGAGACAGTAACAGAATCAGTTAAAGAAGCATCAGAATTTTTACAAGATAAAGCAGGTGAAGCATCTGCTCGACCGGAATTGCAAAAAAATCCTGCTGTTGGTAGGTAATAAAAGTTTTTGGATAGTTTTGAAACTGAGATGAGTGTTAAACATTTCAGTTTAATTAAAACACTTCAAAACTTTTGACTTGTGCATTAACTCATAAGTTCGATATTAATTGGCATATACAACTAATATCGGACTTGCGTTAATAAATATTAAGAAAATACTCATAGGAGCAACACAATGAAACGAATATCAACTTGGTTAAAAAACTTACGCCCAGTAAAGGTTTTAGCTGCTGGGTTAGTAGCTATGCTTTTATTTGTTACGCAAGCATGTAATTCGGTATCTGCAACAAAGCCAAATGCAGGAGAAAAATCCGAATATTATGCACCTCAAGATGCAAAAGCAAAGTCAGCCTATGAAGGTGGAATGAATAATTTTAGCGATACCGACGCTAGAGCAACAGACGTAAATAAAGCAAAAGCAAAAGCAGAAGCACTCAAAGAACAAGCTGAATCAAATATTCTCAACAAGGGTTCAATAAATGCTGCTGAAAATGCTCGTCGTGTTGTAGACGATAGCGGCAAATTAGGAAGGAATATTCAAAACAAAGCTGAATCTGTAACAGATAAGTTAGGTGAAGAAACCGGGAGTTTTGTTGATAGCGCCAAGCAGGGATTAAAAAATATCAAAAATAATGCGGCTGATGCCCCCGATTACGTATCTGACCAGGCTGAACGTACATTTGGCAACCCTGTTCAAGGAGTAAAAGAAGGGACTAAAGATGCAACTAATGCAGTCAAGCGAACTGTTAAAGAAGCCGATGATAAATCGAGCAAGAGCGCTTATGATACTGGTCGCGGTTTAGAAAAAGAAGGTAAAAATTTAATTCAAGAAGCTCGTGATGCTGTGAAAGACTTGGTAGATTAAGTCTAGTCAGAAGTTAGTAGTTAGTAGTTAGTAGTCAGTTGTAGGTTGGGTGTAGCGCGTTAGCGTTACCCAACATTTAACAGTTGGGTTCCACTTACGTTCCAGCCAACCTACACCTAATTAACCCCGCAAAATTAATGACATGGACTACTAGTCAGAAGTTAGTAGTTAGTAGTTAGTAGTCAGTTGTCATTATCTATCACTAAAGAAAGTCAAGTCAGTCACGTATAGGGGGTTTCCCGATGCGGGCTGGCTTTAATTTTTTGGAAAATAACAATTGATAACTAACAACTAACAACTAACAAATAACTATTTACTATACCAAATTTGTAAAGCGATTCGTTGAATTTCGCGCAAAGGTAAATTATGTTTTCTTGCTAATTTGGCGCAATCTTCGTATTCGGGCTGGACATTACTTATTGTTTTATTTGTAGCTTGTCCAAGCCATGCAATTTTAACGCGCACTGCTCCATATTCGGTTTCCACTGTTTGAATTTCACGGTTAAGAGTACTGCGTTGTTGTGTGGAGTAACGAATTCCTAAAGTTGTAGTTTCGCTAAATAAAATTTCTTGAGCGCGATGCAAATTTTCTGGGTGACAAATAACAGTTATTAAAATACCCGGACGCGACTTTTTCATCCCAATAGGTTGAGTAAATACGTCCAATACACCAACGGCAAAAAGTGCATCATATAAATAGCCGATGGCTTGGGGATTTAAATCATCAATTTGTGTTTCAAGAACGGAGATTGTTTCCGTAAACGGACTCAAACTAGTAGTATTTAATTGATTCAAGTTTGTGTCAGGAACCAACCCCAACCAAGCTTGCAAAATATTTGAAATCGGTAAATTGAGGTTTCCCGCACCAAGTCCAATTCGTTTGATAGTCATAGGTGGTGGAGAACCAAATTGAGTCGCAAGGGTAGTTGCGATCGCAGCACCAGTAGGTGTGACTAATTCTTTATCGATGCCGTTATTGTAAACCGGACAATCGCGCATTTCCCATAACTTTAATACCGCAGGTACAGGTACAGCCATGACTCCGTGTGCTGCTTTTACCGTCCCTCCACCCGTTGGAAACGCCGAACAGTACATTAAAGGTAAACCGCGTTCGTCGCTAGTTATACCCAACCAATCCAAACCCAAACAAGTCCCGACAATATCGACAATGGCATCCACCGCACCAACTTCATGAAAATGGACTTTCTCCGGTGCAATACCATGCACAGCACCCTCAGCTTTTGCAAGCTGTCGAAATACACCCAAACTCCACTCTCGCGCCCGTTCTGGCAATCCAGCCTGAAGAATCATCGCTTCAATTTCAGGCAAGTGTCGTCCGTGGTGGTGTTCTTGATGATGCCCGTGATGATGGTGTTCGATTAAATCCACATGCACCTTCGTTGCTTCCTGACCGTTGCGGTGGACTCGTTCTACCCTCAATTTATACTCGCTTTCAATTCCCAAATTATTCAGCTTCTGGGTCAAATACTCAGTCGGGACACCTAGACTTACTAAAGCACCCAAGCACATATCGCCAGAAATACCGGTAGGACATTGAAGATAAATTAGCTTACTCATGTTAATTGTTAGTAGTCAGTTGTTAGTTGGTAGTAGTCAATAGTTAGTAGTCCGTTGTTAGTTGTTATTGATCAATTGTGATTGGTCAGTTCTCAGCAGTTCGCAATTAATAACTCCGCTCCTTAATAAGAGACGCGAAATTACCCTTTGGGAACACTTCGTGAACGCGTCTCTACATCTCTTAACTCCTAACTCCTAACTCCTAACTCCTAACTCCCTACTCCCTACTCCCTACTCCCTACTCCCTATCTTCTGACCTATGGCAAGAATTTATTCAATCCATCCCGAAAATCCTCAAAGTCGCAGAATAGAAGAAATACAAGCGGAACTGCGACGCGGTGCAGTCATGCTCTACCCTACCGATACAGTTTATGCCATTGGCTGCGACCTGAATGCGAAATCTTCGGTGGAACGAGTGAGGCAAATCAAGCAGTTAGCGAATGATAAACCGCTGACATTTTTGTGTTCCTCACTTTCGGATGTGGCAACTTATGCGTTTGTGAGTAACAATGCCTACCGGATTATGAAGCGCCTAATTCCGGGACCTTATACATTTTTGTTACCTGCAACAAAATTAGTCCCGCGACTAGTACAAAGTCCTAAACGTAAAACCACTGGTATTAGGGTGCCAAACCATAACGTGTGTTTGGCGTTGTTGGCAGCGTTGGGAAACCCAATTATTTCGACTTCGGCGCATTTACCACCCGATGAAATCGATGATGAAGATTTTGGTGGATTCGTTGCGGGAATGTCGCAAATAGAATTATTCGACCGCTTAGACACATTGGTAGATGTGATTGTAGATACTGGCGAGGAACCTACAATCGATGTCTCGACCATTTTGGATTTGACGGGAGAAGAACCAATTGTTGTGCGGCAAGGTTTGGGTTGGGAAGCTGCACAAACTTGGGTTTAATTTTCGACTGTCACAACAAAATCCGACCATCTCAATTCCATTGTCAAAAATCCCAAAATCTTACTGGGAGTGTTTTTTCGTTGCCGAAACGAAAACATTGCTTTGCGCCAGTTTGAAAATTGTCATACTCGGAGGGCAAAAAATAGGTAGAAGTAAAAAGTGGCTAAAAGCTTATCTCGTAAGGGTTTGAGCTATTTATATGTAGCGAGCTATACCATTGTGCCAGTCGCAGTGCGGTTGCGCGTGCAAAAACCGACACAGTTAGATACCCGTAACTTTTTTATATTTTCTACAGTCATAGATGTGAGCGGTACTTGATTCGTCTGACTTTAAGTTCGCTCCCGTTGTTACGGTGCTATCTTCCTAAAATAAAATCATGAAAACAAACCTCGCTAATCCCGCTTCTACCGCAAACCTCTACGTTGCTTCCGCACAAATATCAACCACCGACACTTTAATTAGCTTGCTGTGTCAGGAAATGCAACCCCAAGTCAAAGCTTCGGCTGCCTGCGTAAAAGCGATCGCAGTTCGCATCGCCAAAGAAGTTGAGCGCATCTGCGATAAAAGCTCGCGCATCCAAACTTCCGGAGAAATTACGAATTGGCAGCTAACATTAGCACGCCACCGGATGCAAAAGTGCCTGCGTTACTACCAACTTGGTTCCCAACGCGGTCGTGTCGAATTGCATAGCACATTAGGTGCAATGGTATACCGCCACGTTTCAACTCCTGGTGCCCAACTTGGATTTGATGGTCGTTACAGCTTGATTGAAGATTTCTTGCAAGCATTTTACATCGAGGGAATCAAAGCTTTTCGCCGCGAAAACGAATTGCCCGACGATTACTCGCCGCGCACGCAAATGCAATTAGCCGAATATATGGCATTCACCGAACAGTATGCCAAACGTCGGATTAACTTGCCCGGTGGTTGCAACCAACAACTGATTATTTTACGTGCCCAAGGTTACAGCCGCCGTCAACCCCAAGAGACAACAGTCGATTTTGAAGCGGCGCTTGAGTCTGCCCGTGGCGAAGAAGGCGAAGCTTACCAACGCAACTCGGCTGTACAGCAATTGCGATCGCAAATGGTCGCGCAAGCTAGCTTCGACCCTGCCGAAGATTCGGAACGCGATCGCGTCATCACCGAACTCATACAGTACCTCGAAGCCCAAGGTCAGAAGGATTGCGTAGATTACCTCACGCTCAAACTCAAAGACCTCTCAGCGCCCGAAATAGACCAAATTCTGAATCTTACCACCCGCCAGCGCGATTACTTGCAACAACGCTTTAAATATCACGTTGAAAAATTTGCCCGCACTCACAACTGGCAATTGGTTCATCAGTGGTTAGGTGCAGGATTAGAGCAAAAGTTAGGTCTGTCTTCGCAACAGTGGGAAAACTTTGTTAAGCAACTTAACGAACAAGAACGTCAAATTCTACAACTCAAATCCGCCAAAGAAAATGACCAATTAATCGCCAAAGCTGTCAAATGCACCCCCAAACAACTCCAAAAACGCTGGACGCAACTTCTCGAACTTGCATGGACAATTCGTAACGGTAACACCGAACCGCAAGCCGGTTAATAGTTTTGGTTGAATTGCAATATCTCAATTGCCAAAAATTAAGCCAAAAACTGAATGATTACTGTAATAGATAATTTCGTCCGCCTTTCAATTAACAATAATGGTTCATTATTCCTCCCATGAAATTACTTTCTCCATCTTCCCCTTATATGGGGAAGTGAGAAACGGGAGATCGGACGGCGGTGAAAAGTTAAGAATATTTCAACGGCAGCACAAGTAAAATAATTACGTGGACATTATTAAATTTATCTTCGGCTTTCAGGAAACCCGGTTCTTATCAAGAGCCGGGTTTCGATCTTTATATAGCAATCCCAAATCATTCGTGGAATTTTTACTGTATAGACCTTCCGCCAGAACCTCTCGCTTAACAGCTGTATATACCAATCCTAAATGATTCGTAAAAAATTCTTTCTCAAATTTTATCTTCCCTCTAGGCTATGTCTAAGCTTTAAAAAAAAAAATATTGATTTTCACAAAACAAATAGGACTGCTATATATTACAATTGAAGACGCGAAGCGCATTGACACAAAAGCTTATAGTAAATAAAAAGGCAGTTTAAAACTAAAATGTTTGACGGATTTTGGGATAACATTTTTCGCTACCCTCGCTACTTTATTTCAACCCTCTTAGGCGTGCTATTAAATACTTTTGCACCGCTAGCACCATTGTTGAAACGTCCAGTCACTTTAATTGCTATTGTTGGTTTGCTTGCCAGCAGTTTTATTTTTGTAGCGCTAACGCTGCGGGCAATGCTGGGTTTAAGCCCTGTTTAGCTGGAGTTGACATTGGTTTAATTAACTCAAATTGGCTTTATTTAGTATAATACCTCTCTTCAGGAGGCTAAATTTTTATGGCTACAAATCGCCGCGTTGAGCGCGTTGCTGAGATGATCAGACGCGAAGTCAGCCAAATGTTGCTTAACGGCATTAAGGACGACCGTGTTGGTACAGGAATGGTCAGCGTTACCGATGTAGATGTCTCTGGTGACTTACAACACGCCAAAATCTATGTTTCTATCTATGGAACTGATGAAGCCAAAGTTGAAACAATGGCAGGTTTAAAATCAGCGACGGGTTATGTCCGCAGCGAACTTGGGGCTAGAGTCCGCTTGCGTCGTACACCTGAAGTCGTATTTATCGAAGACTCTTCGATTGAACGCGGTAACAAGGTGCTGTCGCTGTTAAATCAACTTCAAACCGCACGCAAGTCGGATGATTTACCCGCACCATCTCCAACTAATCCCAATTTTAATGATGAGGATGACCGTGAGGATGACGATGAATAATAGGACGGGAGTACAACGTCGCGCGTTCTAGTCCTTGGAGATCCCCCAACGGGGGATTTGCGTAAGTCCTGAATAAAAACAATTAACGCTCTTGCGTTGGAATAAATATCTTTCCCACACCCAAAAGGTGTGGAATTTTTGTTTGTTTACGCGCAGCTGCAAGCAAAATTTTTTTAGCACGGTCAAAATCACCACAGTTTTGTACCCTAGCATCAGGTACTTTAATAAATGAAAATAAAATTAATAATACTTCACCAAGTGGCGTGCATTATTTCCAATAATTGCAGAACGCATGTAAAATTGTAACTTTTGAGACTTTACAGCTACAGCAATTGCACTACCATAAGTTCAGGGCAAATGCCTGCCAATGTTAACTTTCGTAGTTAAGTCATGGCTTCGGCTGCGATAACTACCGCAACTTTAATTACAGCAATATTTCCGTGGGAATCTGTTCTATAGCAGTGTTCAAGCGACTAATCTGGCTAAAAATCTGTTTAAGAAAATATTAAGACCCGCAAAATTTCAGACTATGTTAGTGTAATGTAAGCCTTATACTATGCACTAGTTTATACTTCTTAGTCCGACAAACTTTGCTTGTGCCTCTAGTTCCAACAGACTTAGATAGCCACTTATGTCGCGCTGCTTAAACTATCTGCAATCCGACTAAATCGATAACTAATAGGATTTTGACGTTACAAAACGCGGCGGAAAATACATTTACAACTAAGGGCAGTTGTATTTTCAAGCTAGTTGCGTTATAAAAATATCGTGTAAAAAAAAATACTTATGAATGTTATCGGCAACTAATAAATGCAGAAATGTCATAGGTTATTGATTTTTTTCACATTTCTTTAGATAATTTGAGGATATGTAGCGTCAAAATGAAAATAGTTCCGTATAGCAAACTACAAAACTCAAGCAAGAAGTATATGCAATGCCTGTGTTAGTTCCAATTGTAATTCGGGAACACTATTTACGTGTAAATCGTGAGTGAAAACCATGAGTGTGAATACGGTGCCTTTTATCAACTATTATTCTCTGGGCGTGATTCAAGACGAGGCACGCCGACTCGTTCAGAAGGGAGTTGTTAGCAGACAGCAGCCCATCTACTCGCTTTGCCAGTACATTCCTGCCAGAGAATGGGTTTGTGTTGAATGCGAGTTAGAGAAATGTGACTTCTTATTGCGCGATCGCATTGCCGATCTGATTGGTCGTGAAGAGTGGGAAAACGACTGATTTATAATTGACTAAGGTTTTGGATTGGGAATTTTACTCGTATTTGTAAACTTGACAGTTAAAGCGTTAACTAGACTAATCCGAAGGAAAATCTCTGTTTAAAATCAGCTTTTCCCGATCCAAAACCGCGCTCACTTTATCAATCATCGAACAAAGTAAACCCTATTGGGCTAGAATATACGGATTTCTGACTCGGTAAATAAGGACAAGTTAATTGTATCTTCAAGCAAACTAACATTTAATTTGTAGATTCGAGCGCTAACAACTCCCAAACACTAGTGGGAACTGTTTTAAGAAGAAGCAAATTAAAAGTGAAGTGATGCTTTGTTTTCAAATGTTGCTACCTATCCTATAGCAGTAAAAGTTGAAACACAAGATAACCGTAGTTGTTGTAATTTGACTGTAAACTAATAGACGAAAGTCCCCTTGACCAAATACAACCTCTACGCAACATCGAGTAAATTTTCACTATTATTGCCATAGTGTTATAAAAATTTCAATAGCTTGAGTTACATTTTATTTTAAAATTTTGAGCAGTGATTAACCGGCACCTGCTCTTTTTTTTCGGGAAGAGTAGGGAGGAGCGGAGTTAGGAGGAGCGGAGTTAGTCCATGTAGAGATGCGTTCACGAAGTGTTCCCAAAGGGTAATTTCGCGTCTCTTATTGAGGAGCGGAGTTAGGAGGAGCGGAGTTATTAATTAATCTACCCCCTCCACTTCCCCCCTTCCTCCACTCCCCCCACTCCCTACTC
>CAXTCQ010000086.1:0-25740 GCA_964242965.1 uncultured Calothrix sp.
GCGGCGTTGTAAGGTTGCGGTCATTGTTTTATGAGTGCTTTATGTGTTGAATAATCGGGTAGGTCTTTTTACTTCCCTTATCTATAAGATTAGAACCTAAGTTGAGTTTTGTAAAGCTTTTTTAATTAAGATTTTGTTATTTAAAGTGTATTTAATATTATATTTTTGTTATCAATGAACCAATATTTAAGCTTTTAGCAAGGGTTAACGCCAAAAAATATGCAATTTTTTGAATATATTTCGTTGTTTTTAACCCAAAATATAAAAAAGTGTGTTGAGTAAATACTCACACACTTGTAATATTTGGCTTTTTATTAATTTCTGTGTTTTCTCAACCAGGGGGCCAGCCCATTTGTCGTCCCCCAAGGATATGCAAATGCATATGGTAAACGCTTTGCCCGCCATCAGCACCCGTATTGATGACAACGCGATACCCGTTTTCGAGTCCAACTTGTTCGGCAACTTTCTTTACAGTTAGTAACAAATGTCCGAGTAAAGCGCTGTCTTCGGGTGTGGTATCAGTTAATTTGGGAATCGGTTTTTTGGGGATTACGAGGATGTGGACGGGTGCTTGGGGCTGAACATCGCGGAATGCTAGGGCTAATTCGTCCTCATATACGATGTCTGCGGGGATTTCCTTGCGGATAATTTTGCTAAAGATAGTGTCTTGAGGGGTCATTCGTTAATTTGTCATTCTTCATTTATCAATTTTTAATGATATGACACCTTGACTATTAATATGAGAAAGGCAGGTTTTCAACAATGCCTAATGCCCAACCCGCTTAAGCTATTCTCGCAGCACTCTTCGCAAAGTCGCCTCCAAACGTTCGCGTTGTTGCTGGATGTGCTAACGTAATGCTTCATCGATCAAACTTTGATAGTTACCTCCACCTACTGCGTGGACTTCTTCACGGAACCATGCTCATACATCATCGTCTAGCTGAATCGTAATACGAATTTTTCCTGCGATCGCAGGCTCAATAGCTCCTTGTTTCCCTTGACTAAAATCGTACTCCGCTTCCATTGCCTATCCCTCTTCATACTATCTTCGTTGAGAACGTGTTGCGTTTCGAGCCGAAATTAACCGAATCTCGTTACCACGCCACGTATATACCACCACGAGGACTTGACCCAAAGCATCCACGCCGATGGTGATGAACCGTTCTTCCTCAAACCGCTCATCATTTACCGTGACCGCCAAATCGTCTGAGAACACGACACTGCATCCGCAAAATCGATTCCATGCTTGTTGAGATTAGCAGCAGCTTTATCTCTATCCTATTGGTATGCCATGCTTTCATTGTATGTACGAATGTGCATACAATGAAAGGATTTCTCTGGACGAAATATCGGGAGATTCTTGCAAAACTAAAATCTCACGTTTGCACTGCATAAGGGTTGCAGCCTTAAAAGTAAAATTAAGTCTAAACTTCATCAACTAAGCAACAACTTTGTGTTTATCTCTAAAGTAATAGTAAAGGTTTGCAACTGTTAAATCTGGTATTTCTTGCCAATTTGAAGGAGCTAAAGCTTTGTATCCTAACGCTATTGCTTGCTGACTAATATAAGATTCACGTTCTTGACGTAAGTCAGGCTTGAGCATAAATTTAAGTTGTTCGCGCAAAGATTCAAAATGGGATACTCGCTTCAAGTTTTCGTACAGCGATATTTCACAAGGAACCTCTTCGGTAATAGAATCAGTACCTAAATCAGAGGGAGTATTTATATATGACTGCTGACGGGGCGACAAGCGCCCCGTAAACCTTACTATGTATTAAGTTGACCGAATTATGGTAAAAAAAGATAGGTCGGAATTGTCAATAAGACCTATCTATTGAAAATGTTACCACCATTGTACCAGACACACTTAGAAAACAAACTAGAGCCATCAGAATTTTTATTTTTTAATATTCTGATTAATATTCTGCAAGATGTTAAAGAAGTCAGTTTAGAAAAATTAGCTACAGCGTTGCCAATACCCAATTTTATTTGAGAGTAGACGCAAAAAAGTTCTGCATATTTTTGTCATTACCGATCGTAAATATTAAAATGCTTTGGTTCCCAATAATTAAAGATTGGCGCTTCGCAGAATATTATACCTAACCAACCTATTTATCTTGTAATTGATAGAACCATATGGGAACGCAAAAATTTGATTATGATTAGCATAATTTCTGACCAGAGAGCTATTCCTGTATATTTTGAATTCCTATCCAAATTAGGAAGCAGTAATTTTGACGAACAAACAAAGTTTATTTCTCAAATATTATCTTTGTTTAAAGAATACAAAATAATCTTGTTAGGAGACCGCGAATTTTGCTCTGTAAAATTAGCTAACTGGCTTAGGGAAAAAGAATTAATGTTTTGCTTAAGATTAAAAAAGAATGAATTTATTGAAATCGAAGATGGTGTTTGGCAAGAATTAGATGATTTAGGATTAAAACCGGGGATTTCTTTTTTTATCGAAGGAATAAGGGTAACTAAAACTCCAAAAATTGGTGGCTTTAATCTAGCTGGTAAATGGAAGCGTAAAATAGGAGGAACGGCATCTAAAGAAGGATGGTTTATCCTCACAAATTTGACAAATTTAAATCTAGCGATAGCGAAGCGCTGACTTGTCAGTTCGCCAGCTATAAAAAAAGATTTGATATTGAAGAGATGTTTCGAGATTTTAAGAGTGGTGGCTATAATGAGCGAGGATACCAATGTTTCAGGTAATCGCTTAATATCTTTGATTTTAATTATAGCGATACCATCTTCGATGGTTGCCAAGGGCATCGCATATAGTTCAGCAACATTTAAAGGACAAATAATTAAGAGCAAAGGGGTACAGAAATATGTTGGTAGAATTAAGGAATATGGACGTGTTGAGAGAAGACATAGTAGCTTTTACATCGGCTTATATGGACAAACTTGGGTTAATTTTATGGAAACTTGTTGGGGGTTAATCATAGAGCTAATGAGATTAAATCTTAATAAGCTAGAGTATTATTTAAAAGGTCAAAGAGCTATGAAGCATATCCTGTCAGCTTTTTAGCTTGCATGTCACCCCCTCAGCCGTATGCATGGACTAAGATAGTACGGTGATGCTTAAACTCGACATCATCAGCAACCTTATTAAGATGTTGTAATATTTCTACACTCTCACCTTTAAGAGCTTTTTTCATATCAATAAAGCCATTCTTCACCTCTAATTTTAGTTGATTAACATCCTCTCGTAATTTTAATGTCTGTTGTAGATTAACGGCTGATAAAGCTAAACCAGCAAAAGTTCCAACTCCAATCAATGCTGTTGTTGACTGTAAGACTCCAATACTGTTTTGAAGGACATCAAGCATTTTGTAAGTTTTTTGAAACCCCATGTGGGTTTGAGCCATCTGCAAACCACCCATTACCATTTGTGCAGGAGCAAATAAAGGATTGATAGCACCAGTCTTAGCCATAACATTGACTGCGTGAGCAACAAAGTGACCTGTAGCCTTATCTCTGGCTAATCCTAGTAATTGACCTGTCGCTTGATTACGAACTATTTCATAAGCACCAGAGTCTATAGCTGTTTGAATGGCTGGAGCAAACTGGAAAAGCATATTTTGGTGAGTTTAAAGTATTTTTACAGCATAACTTGCCACTTTTTAGAAGATATCCGTTTTTATACGTAGTTACTTTCATGAAAATTTGGGCATATTAAGTAATGAAGAATATATTTCTCTAGTATCTCGCAGATAGTATAGCTCTACTACGGATTACTTTTGCTTTTTCACTAATTCTTAGAAAATCATATGAATAATTATCTTGATACCTTTAATAATATTCAAAATTCAATTGATGAATTATCCAAAAATGAAAATATTTCTTTAGAGACTAAGCAAGCGGCACTTCATCTTAAACATGGGATAGAATTATGCATTCAAGAAATCAAGCATTCCGCAAATAAATTAAATAATTTAACCTCTATTTGCTCAAAGCATTTACAACATACTGAGAATATTTGGCTAATTAAGCCAAGTATTACAGGCTTTGTAAAGTATGAAATCTGGACTGATATTGGTAATCTCTCTGGTTTCTCTATAAAAATTAATCAACTTCTAGTTAATTTAAAAAATGAAGCAATTTTAGAAAGTAAAAAATTATGGAAGATAAGCTTTAAAAGCTTAAAAAATAAATATTTTATTGATGCCAAAGGTATGCAAAAAAAAGGAGTCGGTTGGGATGAAAAATCTAAATTTACCAATGACATTAAAAACGATGTAACAAAGCACTCTGCTTATATTATGCAGTTAGTTCAACAACAAATGCAATTAATCTATGCAGAATTTGAAAAGATGAATTTAGGAACATTGCACAACTGTATAAATTTAAAGAATAGTTTATTAAACGAGCAAAAGCAATCTAAACTAATAGTAAATATTAATTCCATCCCGAGTGAAACAATTCGCAACTTCAAAAATCCAGTAAATCATTTATACAAGAATATTCTAAATATCTCATTGATATCTACTGATGACTTAAAAAGTTTAGTGAATAAGGAATGGGGTGATATTAGCTGGGAAGATTTTTGTAAATTTCATAATATTTATTCAATTAAACTTGAGAAATTTATTGCAGCACTTGTTGATGAAAGAGTAAAATTTGTTACTGAGGGTATTGATAAATTAATAGCCTTTTACAATCATTTTCTAGAGATGCAAGAAAGGTATCAACAAGAAACTCCAGAACAGCGAAAAGCTGAAAATTTTTGGATTGAAAAGCAGTTTCAAGAATTAAAAGACTTACAGGCTGAAATTGGCATTATTTTGAATGTTAGTTGATTGATATTTTAATACATATTTGTGAGGTTGTAAAAATATGCTTGCCAGAGTTTGGAGTGCATCAATTGTCGGGATTGACGCTGTAAAAGTTGGTGTGGAAGTCGATGTATCCGGGGGTTTACCTGGAATCATCATTCTAGGTCTTCCCGACGCTGCGATTCAAGAATCAAAAGAAAGGGTGAGGGCAACGTTAAAAAATGCTGGGTTTGCCTTCCCGATGAAAAAAATCGTGATAAATTTAACTCCAGCCGACTTACGCAAGGAAGGTCCCTGTTTTGATTTGCCTATCAGCGTAGGAATTTTAGCCGCTTCAGAACAAGTTAATGCTGACTTACTAGGTGATTATTTATTCTTAGGTGAAGTCAGCTTGGATGGTAGCTTGCGTCCGGTTGCAGGTATTTTACCAATTGCGGCTTCTGCTCAAAAAATGGGCATTACAGGCTTAGTTGTCCCTTATGATAATGTCCAAGAAGCTGCGGTAGTTGAAGGGCTGGATGTTTATGGGTTTAGCAGTATTTTGGAGGTCACGGATTTTTTAAATAATCCCGGACGTTACAAACCTGTAAAGGCAGACCCAATCAAACAAGAAGAAATATTAAATATTAGTCATGTCGATTTAAAAGATGTTAAAGGACAGAATCATGCACGTCGAGCATTAGAAATTGCTGCGGCGGGAGGACATAACTTAATATTTGTGGGACCTCCGGGAAGCGGCAAAACAATGTTAGCGCGGCGTTTGCCGGGGATTTTACCTCCACTGGCATTTCCCGAAGCGTTGGAAGTAACGCGGATACAATCGGTTGCAGGTTTATTAAAAAATCGGGGTACAATGGTACGCGATCGCCCGTTTCGCAGTCCGCATCATTCGGCTAGCGGTCCTTCGTTAGTAGGTGGTGGTAGTTTCCCGCGTCCGGGTGAAATTTCATTAGCACATCATGGTATTTTATTCCTCGATGAGTTAACGGAATTTAAACGCGATGTTTTAGAGTATCTCCGTCAACCCCTGGAAGATGGATATGTGACAATATCGCGCACGAAACAATCTGTAACTTTTCCGGCGCAGTTTACATTAGTAGCAAGTACAAATCCTTGTCCTTGCGGATATTATGGCGATACAATCCAAGCTTGTAACTGTTCGCCAAGTCAACGCGAACATTACTGGGCAAAGCTTTCGGGACCGTTGATGGATAGAATCGATTTACAAGTTGCTGTTAATAGATTGAAACCCGAAGAAATCACTCAGCAACCGACCGGGGAAGCATCGCAAACAGTTTTAGAAAGAGTATTTCAAGCACGGTCAAGGGCAACACAACGATTTGAGTCTGAAACAAATGTCCGTTGCAACGCGCAAATGCAAAGCCGTCATTTACAGAAATGGTGCAGGTTGGATGATGGTAGTCGCAGATTGTTGGAAAATGCGATTAATAAGTTGGGGTTGTCAGCAAGGGCAAGCGATAGAATATTGAAAGTCGGGCGAACAATTGCAGATTTAGCAGGAGATGATGAATTGCGATCGCATCATATCGCGGAAGCAATCCAATACCGCACAATTGACAGAATGCAATGAAAAAAAAGGGGGAAAGGGGCAGGGAAAAGCAGAAGGGGGAATTATATATTAAAAATAGCGGTGCTATCTGCCTATAAAGAAAAGTTATTTCTTCCCTTAACCCTTACCCTTAAACCCTTTACCCTTCCCCTTTAATCTTTTAATCTGGAGGAGATTGAGATGAGTAATCTAGGAAAAAAAAGGTTAGATACGATTTCGATTATTGTAACTTGCGCTTTGGGTAATGCAAGTGTTTCGGCTGCACCCACCTCTGGTGGAGAACTGCCCAAACAGTTTCTTCTAACTGCTGCGGATGTTTTAATGTATTCGCGGATTTGGAAGCTTTATTTTGAAGAGGAATTATCAAATAAAAGCGTTGTAGAAATGCTAGGAGAATTAGGTTTGGTAAGTGCTGTTGGTGTGGGGACTGGGTACGTAGTTAGTAAAGTTTCAACAGCGGTATTAAAAGAGATTATTAACTGGACGGGACCGCTGACATGGTTTGTGATAGCGACTTTAGCAGGTTCGCTATCGGGATTATTTGGGGCTGCTTGGGCACTTTATTGCGACAATTTATATTTACAAAAATATCCTGAAGCGGCACAAGATTGATATTCCCCAATTAATGGCACAAGTTGTATAGGAAGATAATTTAATCTTAACTTGTGCCAGTGAGAAATTTATAAATGGTAAATCAATCGTACTCTAATTACGATAGTCCTTGGAAAGAGGCGTTAGATGTCTATTTTGAAGCTTTCATGGAATTATGTTTTCCGTACAGACAATCGCTAATCAAAACTTACGTATACTACTGAATTTAATTGTCAGCTTAGGTGTGTAGCTCAACCCAACTACTGTTAAAGATCGATTTATAAATACGGTTACGCACTTTTAAACAAGCTTGGTGCTTGATTACTAATCCTGACAAGAGCAATTCCCTTTCTTCTGGGCTATCAACTGCGGTAACTTCGACCTGTTGCAAAATTTGTTTATAGATATTCAGTAACCGAGCAGGTTGGTGTTCGCTTCTGAGGATGCGATCGCTAATAGTTCTTAGATGCTCCGGCTGATCCTGAGATTCCCAATTATCTAAAATTTTAGCCTGCACTAAGTTTTCAATCCACTCGGCTTCTTGATTTGTAGGAATAGGAGATGAAGAATTGCGAATCAGCTTACAAAGTTTTTGAGTTAGAAAAGGCTGACCACTTGTCCAGCCCAAAACTTCTTTCAGCACCACTTGTGGATTACTAACTTTCTCTGTTAATCCTTGAAGTAAAGGTTGAGCTTCATGCTCTTTAAAGCCCTCTAGTTGAATTGCTTGACCAATGTTAAAAGGTGTTCTCTTATAATCAGGACTTACGCAACTGGCACAATTGGTCTCGGCGCGGCGAAGCCGCGCCATCGATACCCGAAGCGGCACGAGTTGCATAACGCTCGGCACCGCAATCGGTCTCGGCGCGGCGAAGCCGCGCCATTGATATCAAGGTAGATACTAATGCTGAAAACGGCTGAAAACGCAAGAATAAATAATTTTAAAATTTGTCAACATAGATTTTTAATTACAAGTATCATCAGCAACGAAAATATTTTTATTCTTCCTAATCGTGAGAAAATAAAAACATCTTTTAAATTTTGATTGATTAGTTAATATGAAGTTTACAAAATTAGATTATTGTCAGTATCTACTCAGTAGCCAAATTAACTATACTATCACTAATTTAGCAGAACACTTAGAAAATATTAGTCATGATAAAATTAATAATTACTTAAAAAAAGAGAAATTAACTCCTCGTTTACTTTGGGATAATGTGAAAAATATAGTTGAAGTAGATGAAGATGCTTATATTATATTTGATGATACAGTTTTAGATAAAAGATATTCTGAGGAAATAGAAATTGTACGGAGACAGTATAGTGGTAACGAGCATAGCATCGTCAAAGGAATTGGTATAGTCAGTTGTATATACGTGAACCCTAAAACTTTAAACTTTTGGGTAATAGACTATCGTATTTTTAATCCTGATAATGATGGTTTAACAAAAATAGACCATGTAAAGAATATGTTACAAAGCCTTGTATATAACAAGCTTCTACCGTTTGATACTGTTTTAATGGATACGTGGTATGCGGTAAACAATTTAATGCTTTATATTCATAGTCTAGACAAAGTTTATTATTGCCCTTTCAAGACTAATCGTTTAGTTGATGATACGTTTGGAAAAGAAAAATATAAAAATATTGAATCATTAAAATGGAGTGATGAAGATTTAGAGTATGGTAAAATAATAAAAATCAAATCGTTTCCTGCTGAGAAAAAAGTGAAACTCTTCCGGGTTACTGTCTCTACCGATAGAACGGATTATGTTGCAACTAATGATTTATCTCAAAGTCTGACGGATGTTGTACAAAAGGTGTGCAAAATTCGTTGGAAAATTGAGGAGTTTCATCGAGAAGTAAAACAGTTAACTGGCATTGAATCTTGTCAATGTCGTAAAGCTCGCCTTCAAAGAAACCACATCGCTTGTGCTATTTTAGTTTGGGTTAGGCTTAAACATTTAGCTTATGAAACAGGTCAAACTGTTTATCAAATCAAGCACAATTTACTTTCCAATTATTTAATTCAGCAATTAAAACGTCCAGACGTTTATATGTGTTTGACGTGATTTAAATTACCGCGCAGCGGGGGCGAAGCCCCCGCCAGCACTTTGTGCCAGTTGCGTAAGTCCTGATAATCTACGATCAATTTTGGTGTTGCTACACCTAATAGAGCAAAGGTTAAACGCTGATATTCCGGATTAATACTGCGTTGGTTGTAGCAGAAGCGGATGAAAGCAAAAAAATCATTAACTGGAAAATTCAAACCTAAAATACTATCTATTTCATCTATAAAAATAAAAATTTTTTCATCCTCAACTTCCTTTAGCAGAATATCTTCGATAAATTGGCTCAAGTACTGAACGGGTAATAAATCTTGTTGTTCCTTCCACCAAGCTTTCAAATTTACCTTTGACAAGCCAAAACTCCGCCATAACTCCACCACTAACCCTTTGTACCATTGGTTCGGGGTCATGTTTTCACTGCCAATGCGGGTTAAATCAATTGCCCCACAGCTAAACTTCTCTTCCTGGAGATGGTGCATCATGCGTACCATGAGGCTTGATTTACCCATCTGTCTTGTATTCAAAATATAACAAAATTCCCCAAGCTTTAAGGCTTTATAAAGGTGACGGTCTGCGGCACGCACTACATAAGTGGGAGCGTCCATTGCGAGACTGCCTCCAACCTGGTAATCGTAAGTTAAGGGTTGTTCTGCATTCCTGCTAAATTGTCCTTTTCTGTTTGCTGTATAATGCAATTGCAGCCTAAATTCAGATGGTTAACAATATCAAAGATTTTCTGTTCTCGCTCTTGGGATGGTGTGTTTTCTAAAAGCAATTGTCCTACTTGATAATGCACCGCTTGCTTTTGGGCATCAGGAATTAGTGAATAAGTTGCTTGCTGGATGCGGTCGTGGGCAAACTTGTATTCAATTTTAAGGGACGTTGCCAAATCTTGGATATCAAAATCGATTAATTTATAAGTATCGCTTAAAGGCAAAATCAAACCTGCTGCTATTGCTTCCCATAAGTCAGATGCCGTTTCTCTAGGAGATTTTTTATAGACAATTGCTAAGGTATCGAGGTTGAAAGAGTTGCCAATACAAGCTGCTAGCTTTAATACCTCTTGTGTCTTTTCTCTTAACTGTCGCACCTTTCTAACCATTAGTTCAACAACATTATCAGTTATTTTGCTGAGTTCGATTTGTGCTAAATTCCACTTCCAGGTGGCACTTTTAAAGTCAAATTTCAAGAACTTTGTACTATAGAGTAACTTCAAGAACTCATTGATAAAGAATGGATTACCATGAGTTTTTTCAAGTACTAATTTTGCTAATGGTCTAACGTTTTCTTGCGAAGAATTCAGAGTATCAGCAGTTAACTGTGTAATATTGGGTAAACTTAAATTGGTAAGTAAAATTTCATTGACAGTTGCTCCGAACTTCTTTATTGCATCTACTGTTAGCATCAATGGATGGCTGGCGCTAACTTCATTATCTCGATAGGTGCCGATAATCAACAAATACCGATTGGATGAAGCTGTCATCAACAGTTCAATCAATTTTAATGAAGCAGTATCGCTCCATTGTAAATCATCCAAGAACAGAACAAGTGGGTGTTCTGCCTGGGTAAATACTTGGATGAAGTTTTGAAACACGAAGTTGAAGCGATTTTGGGCTTCTGCTGCCGCCAGTTCTGGTAATGTTGGTTGTTGACCAACAATTAGTTCCACTTCAGGTATTACATCAATTATCAATTGTCCGTTGATGCCGAAAGCAGCTAATAGCTTTTCTCGCCAAGTATCAATTTTGCCTTGGCTTTCTGTAAGTAATTGTCGGATTAAAGAACGAAAGGCTTGAACTAAGGAACTATAGGGAATATTTCTTTGAAATTGATCGAATTTACCCGAAGTAAAGTACCCCTGCTGCTTCGTAATTGGTTTATAAATTTCCTGCACTAAAGATGACTTGCCAATGCCAGAATATCCTGTCACCAGCATCATTTCATTGGCTCCCTGGCTGACGCGCTCCATCGCATCTAACAAAGTGCTAATTTCTTGCTCTCTTCCATAAAGTTTTTGTGGGATTTGAAAGCCCGAAACATCATGTTGACCCAGCTTGAAGGAGTTAATTTGCCCTGCATCCCACTGCCGCAGACATTCCTCCAAGTCTGCTTTAATTCCATAAGCGGATTGATAGCGGTCTTCGGCATTTTTTGCCATTAACTTCAGCACTATCTCAGAAATTACTAAAGGAATGTCTGTTTTGCGATCGCACAACGGTACAGGTTGCTTCGCAATATGACAATGCACCAATTCCAAGGCATCCTCAGTCGGGAAGGGCAACGTGAGAGTCAGTAATTCGTAGAACGTTACTCCCAGCGAGTAAAAATCTGTGCGGTAATCAATTGCCCGATTCATCCTTCCAGTTTGTTCTGGAGAAATATATGCTAAGGTTCCCTCTAATAAATTTGGGTTGCACAAAGTTGAAATTTCTCTTGAAAGAACCGTAGAAATGCCAAAGTCGATTATTTTGAATTGACCTGTTTTCTGATTCCAAACGATGTTAGACGGATTAATATCTTTATGTATAATATTTTGCTCGTGTACCCGATCGAGAATATCAACAATTTTAATAGCAAGCGGCAGAAACTCATTTACGGTAAATTGTTTGCCCTGCATTAATTTGGTCAGGGATTCACCACCAAAATCTTCTAATACCATCAGCCATTGATACCGCTCGCTTTCCAGGCTGTAAACATCCACGATACCTGTTATTAGGTTAAGATTTTTGGTTATTTCATACTCACGCCGGAACTGAGCTATTATTTTTGGGCTAGGATAGACTGGTTTGAGCATTTTGAGAATAACTCTTTGGTTGTCTACTCTCCGAATAGCGCGATAGACCAACGAGCGATCGCTTTCGTAGATGATTTCCCCACATTGGTAACCTAAAATATCCATTGCATTCATCAATACCTTTGCCAATTATGACTATGATAAGAGATCGGTTCATCGACACTACCCGATTCGACAACAAGGAATTCTCCCAAAAGCTAACCGTTCTGAAAATACTGTTGATACAGATGACAACTAAGTGTGGCTTTATTTTCATATAACTTAATCAGCCCCATACTTCTTAACTTATAAGCCAAAATCGGTTCTAATTGTACGGGTTGGGGGGCATTTGTAACTTGATGAAAAGCGATCGCCAAGTTTGGCTGTTCTTGCAAAGTTGCCCAAAGACGCTGTAAATGATGGTAATAAATTCCGGTGCATGTGGGAGCGGTTTCCAAAAGTTGTGCTAAAGTTATTTTCCCACGGCTAAGGTAATAGAGTGCTGTATGTATTAGTGCGGGGTGTCCTCCAACCATTGCCATCAAAAGTTCTGCTTCTTGCCCGTCCTTCCACTTGAGTTTATAACGTTGGGCTAACTGCTGCACCTGCTGCTTATTGAATTCATTCAAAACAATTGGCAGCCCCACATTAAAAGGTGACTGGTTCATCTGTAGGGGAATATAGATATCGGTTGAGTTGACTACAATTAAACGCAGCTTTTGCCAGATAGGTAGTCTTTTAGCTTCTTCTACCACGAACGCAATAAAGGTAAAAAATCTTTAGCTACCCCAGGATGCTCGAATATTTGATTCACCTCATCTAAAGCTAAGACGAGGGGAAAATCAATTTGCTCTAGCAGATAGTCTTGAAAGTAGAGGGTGCAGCTGATTTTGCTGCCCAAGTCTTCTTCCCAATATTCGTCTAGTATTGGTTTCAGTTGCAACTGACGGGTGACATTGGCACACAACCAGCGCAAAAAACGATTTGGTTCGCTCAAAGTTGTTAAATCAACTTGCTCTAGGTTTAAGCTAGCTGTGCGGTAATTGATGGAATTAGCATAGTCTAAAATCCTCAGAAGTAGTGAGGTTTTCCCCATTTCTCTAGGAGCTGTAATTCTCACTAATGCTCCTGGTTTAGCAATCTCTTCACAAATTCGTGTTTTTAGGGCAGAGTCTTCAATGTAAAAAGGAGAGCCAAGAGGAATTGAACCGCTAGGGAAGCAAGGCAGCATATCTTGGCTGATATTGGAGGAAAAGCTAGCAGGAAGTTGCAAAAGTTGCATTTTCTCTGCATTTAAACAAGCGGCATAGTCCTCCAGCAGCCCACGACAATTTTTTTTAACGCGCCTGTCAATCAGATCGGACAGTCTTTGGAACAACTCCGGCGCAACAACATTAGAAAGATATCCGGGGCTATAACCCCCGTCTTGAGCCATTTGGTTATAAGTCCAATCGCGCCAAATTCCCCGCAAAATCAAATGTTCTGCACAATTAAGAGGGTGCTTTTGGATACCTTGCAGCTTGCTGTTAACAATTTCAAGCAGAGAATCAAGGTTCATGAGAGCGACAAGCTCGTTTGGATGAATTTCATGTTTATGCAAATACTGTTAACTTATAACACAAATTTGTAAATTTTCGGATTTTTCCAAATTTATTCAGAATTGCGGACTAAGGCTATTTCTGCTTGTAAATCGATCTAATTAAAGCACTGTTTCGTTCCTGTTATGCAGGTAATACATGTATATTAAGATACTACAAATTCGTTGTACGGCAGAAATTTATATGAAGTTCATATGAAATTAACGTATTTAGCAATTGCTAAAATACAGAAAGTAACAAAAATACAAAATTAGAAACAGTCAAAAAGCAACTTTTAACAAGTTCATTGTGTGTTAAGGCATGACTAATAATAACAATAGATTAAACCAACGGTTTGCTGCCCATCCCTTGCCATGCGATAACAGTTCCGATAAACTGATCAAATTCACAGCTTTACTGATTATTAATCAGTCACAGCAGAAAAAAGGTCAGTTCAACCCCAGTATTTTGGATGAAGCACAAAAAATTTTTAACTCGATGGAAGTAGATTCCCCGATGCAAATCGAAGCGTTGCAGAATTTAGTCACAGCTTTTTCAAAGGCTGGACGCTGTAACGAAGCCGAGAATTTAGCGCAACAATTAAATAATAACCCGGTTGTCAAAGCTGAGGAACTACGAGAATTAGCAGCAGCTTTAGTAACCTCTGGAGACATATTTGCGGATGATGCCGTTTCCGTTTTTACCGAAGCTGAGAAATTTGCACGGACAATCAAACATACAGAAACAAAAGTTAAAGTATTGACAGAATTGGCAGCAGTATTGGCACAAACTCGTTATATTCATAAGGCTTTAGCACTAATTGAAGAATGCGAAATACTGAGTCGTTATAATCAATAGACACTTCCTAAAAATCGTAGCAAGAAGCACAAAAAAGACCTAGTACTTACTAGGTCTTTTCGTACAATAACTGTCGAAACGTTGTAGGACAGGTGAGACACGTATCCTACGGAATTCTTTAACTTAAGCTACTGTCAAATTGGCTTTGACAATGACATCGTTATAGTCAAAGTCACCACCACCAGCTATATCTTCAAAACCAAAGGTGTTGTCTCCTAATAAGCGAATGTGGTCAACTTTATCGGAGTTAGCACCAAGGTAAGCAAAGTAAACTTGGTTTGTTTGCCCAGCTATTACTTGGTCTACCGTACCACCGTTGGTAATCATGAAAGGAGCAAGAATGCTACCTGCATTTAAGGTATTGTTGAAGGTTGCTACACCTTGGTTGCTAACACTTAAGTTAACATCAGCAATACGTTGACGCATGGCTTCTTGAGCATAATTAGCTTGTACGGGAAGAATATCAGCTTTACCGTCACCGTTGATATCAATAGCGCCAAATTCATCGACAACTTTATAGAAGCCAACTAAATTATTGAATGCAGCTTCTCTATTGACTGTAAAGTTGGCTGTCACCCTAGCCGTAGTGCCCCGCAAATTTAGAACTTCGCCTTCTAGCTTGCCTTGCAAAGCAGTACCTAGAGGTAACGCTCGATCGCTGGGTTGAATTTTGACAACAAAATCATTGAAGTCTGCTGTACCCTGCCCATCTTCAAAACCAATGGTGAATTCACCATTAGGTAAGCTTGTAATTTTTTGAGTAGTGGGCGAGGAGAGAAGGACATCGCTAGTAAGTGTTTTACCAGATAATACTGAGTCAGTAGTGCCGTTTTTAACTAAATAGAATCTGATATTGTTGCCATCAGCGAATTCAAGCGATCGCGTTAGTTGAGTAGGATTAAAGCCATTGGGGTTGTTGGTAATAGCTGATAAAAGCACTTGCGATCGCTTCAGGGCAGCATCGGTATAACCTGCTGCGCCTGGGGCAATACCGTTAATTGTTCCTCTGGCATCATCGACGGTAAATACTCCTAGTTCGTCAACTAGGTTAGTACTGCGACTTGTGAGACTAACTTGCAGTTTGGGTGTGCCCCTGCCTCCTTTAATATTGAAGACTTCATTATCAGCGTTCTTTGTCAATGTCGTTGCATCTGGCACAGGCACTACAGGTACTACAGGTATTGTCGGGGCTGTATCGTTGTCAGTAATATTAACTGTCGCACTAACGGATGTACCCAAGTTGTAGTTTGCTGTCTTCGTTAAGTTGAAGATGACAGTTTCGTTACCCTCAAACACAGTATCGTCAATTGGTGTCACCGCAATATCTGCAAAGGTTTGACCGACTTCGATGGTAGCTGTACCGCTAAGGTTGTTGTAGTCTGTACCGTTGGTGGCAGTACCAGCTAGGGTGTAGTTAACGGTTAAAGGTGTGCTGACGCTACCTGTACGGTTGACGCGGAATGTAGCAGCATTAGAACCAGTTTCACTAGCTTCTGCATCGGTAGCTGAGATGCTGACAACTGGAGTAGCCAAGTTTAGGGGTTTGTCTAAATCCAGGACTATAAATTCGTTGTTGTCGATCGCTGGGGGTCTGCCAATTGAGAAGGGATAATTATTGTCGTTGGCAACCAACAGGGTCTTACTATCCAGCACCAAGACATCTTCGATGGTTTGGAAGGGGAAGTTGAATTTATTGCTGCCATCTCGATTCAAGTCGTTGGGGTCTTGAATATTTAGTAAGTCAGCAACTTCTTCTTTGGCAACGGCACCTGTGGCATCTTTCTTGGAGAAGTCAACTTTGAATATCTTCTTGAACTTGGCTGCTGCACCTTGATTGTTGTCGCGTTCGATTATGAGATATTCTTTATCGTTGATGACAGTAAAATCACCGATGGCATTGGTGGGACTCTCCATTTTGTAGTAGCCAACCAACCCGTCGTATTTCTGCGATGCTACATCAAATTTGTAGATTCGCAGCGAACCAGCGGGGTCGCCAACCACAGTACCTTCTAATAAAGGATACAGGGTCTTGCGGTCGGGACTCATTGCCATGCCCTCAAATCCTCTGGAACCACCGAGGTTCGAGACTGGTGTTTCTCCCACAAATTGGTCGCGTACTAAGTCACCCGTACTGGGGAAGTCGGTAAAGTAGCCGTCTACACCTAAGTTGATGAACTGTTCAAATTCCTTCTTGGGGTCGCCGTTGTAGTCGGGTGCTAGGAATACGCTTTCGTTACGGAAGGTGTAGGGGTGTACTAGGAGGTTAGCAGCATGGGCATCTCTCACCAATGTGGTGGGTGTGAGAAGCCTACCGTCTGAACCGACAGGTACGATTAACCGTTTGTTGGGACCAATACCACCAGCATATTTGGCAATTTCAGTTAGTTCTGCGGGTTTGGTAAGGTCGCCGTAGGTGCGGGTATTACCACTAACCACAAAGTCGTAAGGTCTGTCTGCGGCTCCACCGAACAACTGTACTAAGGGTATGTCTACCTTCGCGGCAGGCATGATGACATCGTTGAGTTCTTTGAGGTTGCCGACCTCGAAGGACTGGATGTATATGCGTTTGGGGTCGGTAAAGTTGTTGGCAACCAGGGTGTCGATTAGCTTTTGACCCAAGTTGATATTGATTGGGGCTGCCGCAAAGTAGGTGGGGTGCTTGGTTTCTGGGTAAATACCAATTTTGCGTCCGGTTTCGGTTTCTACCTGCTTGACTAAATCAATGATTTCTGTAAGGGTGGGTACTTTCAGTTTGTCATTGTCAAATCGGGTTCCGCGTAGGGCAGGTAAACGCTCGATGGCATTTAATGTTTTAAGTTCGGCAAGGGTCAGGTCTTCAGTAAACCAGCCTGTGACTGTGCGACCATCAATTACTTTGGTTGCTTTACGGTCGGCAAATTCAGGACGGGTAGCAATATCAGTGCTGGTGTCTGTGGTATTGACCGTGCCGTTAGCGTTGAGGATTGCCAGGGCATTTTCGTGACGGGCAACCAAAATTCCGTCCTTGGTGGCTACCAAGTCAGGTTCGATAAAGTCAGCCCCGTCGGCGATCGCTAGTTTGTAAGCTTCGAGAGTATGTTCGGGACGAGAACCGCTAGCACCCCGGTGTCCGATGACAACGGGAGCATTTTTATCGAGGGTAGCGAATTCAGTCTTTCTGAGAAGGTCGGGGTTATCAGGCGATCGCACAAATTGGCTAGTAATTTGGTCGCGTACTAAATCGCCAGTACCGGGAAAGTCGGTAAAGTAACCATCGACACCTAGCTGAATGAATTGATTGAATTCCTGGGCTGGATTGCCGTTATAGTCTGCTGCCAAGTAACGTGCTTCGTTGCGGAAAGTATAAGGATGTACCAGTAACCCGGCGGCATGGGCATCTTTTACCAGTGAGGTGGGAGGAGTGGTGGTTTTGTCAGCGTCGTTGACTGCACCATCTTTATTAACATCATCAGCAGCACCATCTCCATTCGCATCGACACCCTTAACGGAAACAATCATCCGCTTCCAAGGTCCAATGCCATCAGCGTAGGTGGCGATTTGCTTCAAACCTTCGACAGTTTGCAAGTCCGCATAAGTGCGTTTATCACCACTGACCGCGAAATCGTAGGGTTTCTCGTTAACATCCTGGTAACTTAGGGAACCATCAAGGTTGACATCATAAGCATCGAGTAACTGCACCAACGGTATATTCGTCTTGCCGTTGAGTTCCTTGAGGTTACTTACTTCAAAGGACTGAATGAATAGGCGGGTAGGGTCAGTAAATCCGGTTTTTTGCAGCGTTGCCAGCAGTGGTTCTTCTAACGACAAACCAAGGTTATCGTGGAAAGTTGGGTGCTTGGTTTCTGGATAAATGCCAATTTTCCCTCCTGTATCTATTTCGGTTTGCTTGACGAGGTTGATGATTTCCTCAAGGGTGGGAATTTCATATAACCCGTTAAAAGCTTGGGGACGGAAACTTTGAGGCATTATTGCCCGCAGGGTCTTAATTTCTGCCAAGGTAAAGTCAGAAGCAAAGAAGCCTTCTTCGGAAACCCCATCAACAACTTTGGTAGTTTTGCGACTAGCAAATTCCGGACGATTAGCCACATCGGTAGTGTTAATCATGTTTGGCTCGTGACGAGCAATTAACACACCATCCTTAGTGGAAACCAAGTCAGGTTCGATGAAGTCCGCACCCCTTTCAATTGCCCGCTTGTAAGAGCCAAGGGTATGTTCGGGGAGTTCGCCACTAGCACCTCGGTGTCCGATGACAATCGGTGTTTTACCACCCAAGGTATTGAGAGTAATTACATTTGGTGTAGCGATGGGAGCATCTAACAACTTTCCGGTTGCGTCAAAGTGCAGCAAGTAGGGACCAAATTCGTCCCCAATCCAGATTGTGCCATCTGCGGCAAAGTTGAAGGACTCAACATCGAAATCCGCACCAGTTAATAGGCGATCGCTTGTAGTTTCATTAACAATCTTGAAGGGGACTTTTTTGTTGGGGTCAGACAGTTGGATGTTATTCAGCACCCTAGCACTGCCATCACCATTCGCTTCAAAACCTCGGAAACTGGGGTCTACGCGATAAAGCCGTAACAAGAAGTCAGCGCTGTTGGCTTTGGCACCAAAACCATTGTCAGCCAAGAACCAGAAGGAATTTTGGTCAGCTGCCTGTACCCCACTAAATCCTTGGACTGGTTGCCTATCAAAGGGAACAGTGCGACCGTTGGTGTTGCCTGTAATTCCAGCACCCGATTTTGGTCCGTCAGCAAAGGTGTCTGCGGGGAGCGAAGCAAACCCTTTGAGGGTAACTTTGGGAGGAGTAGTCAGATTATTAGGTAACTCCAAAATGCCCAATCTCTCAGTCGGCGAATTACCTGTAACGTTGAAATCGTTGTCGTTAATCAGGGCAAGAGTATTGGGTGCTACCAGTGCTAGACCTTCTAATTTTTCAACTCCGGTGTAACCCAATTTAGCCGCATTCGCAATTAGGCTCTTGCTTACAGGGTTAATTTTGGCAGTTGTTAACTCAGCGACGGTCAATTGTTCGATGGTCTTACCTGCTGGCAAAGTAAAGTTAGCAGGGTTATTGATGTTGGTTGCCCCAGCTAAATCAATTTGGTAAATCAGTTTGTTAGAAGCATTAGTAGCAAGGTCATCGCGTTCAACAACCGCAAATTTCCCGTTACCCAGCGAAACTGCATCTCCCAGCTTGTCTGTTTTGGCGTTACCACTAGCTGTAATATCGTCGAGAAGATATAGATATTCGCCAGTCACCGTTTTAGAAACTGTGTCAAATTCTAAAACTCGGAGATTGCGGGAAGCTCTCGATGCTGTATCACCAGCGTTATCTGGATTATCAATGGGACTTTGAATAAAAGCATAAAGCTTATTACCTTCCAAAGCCACAGCCTCAAAGCCACGATTACTGCGTCGTTGGGCATAAACCTCTGGTAATACCTCAGTTCCAAAAGTGCCTGCGGGTTGGTCTGGGTTGGGTGCAGTGGCAGTTCCCTTGGGAATAAAGCGGTCAAGCAACTTACCATTAACGTCAAAGTGGTAAATTGCCGGACGGTACTCATCCACCATCCAGTAGTCACCATTTTGGGCAACGACAATCCCCTCGATGTCAGCACCGAAAGGATCGTTAGCTAAAACTTTGTTGTCGAGGTCAACACCAATTTCATCGGTATAAGCAAGACCGTTGGCTTGAGCTTGCAGGTTAGGCAATCCAGTTAACGGAGTTGTGCCATCTTGACGGAATAACCCAGTTCGCTTGGTAATGTTAATTTGACTCGTGGTGCGGTTGAGTTCAAAATTGATGATTTCTGGCTGGAAGTTGGGCAAGAAAAATGGTCTGTTTGCACCAACGGGTTCACCATTAGGACCTCGGTCTGTGTGGGTAACAAACTTCAGGTTGCCATTAGCCGCAAGTCCTTGGAAGTACAATCCCGAAAAACCACCCAAGAAAATATCTTGACCTCTGGAGGTTGTTCCTAATTTGGGTAGGTTGCTGAAATCGTAATTCGTAACTTTGGGTTGAGTTACAGGAGTGCGAGGATTATAAGAAGTGGTATCGATATTTAAAGGAGTGGGGAAAGCGTTAGCGATATTTTCCCAAGGCACGAACTTGAAGTTACTGCTGATGTTCTCACCATCTGCATCCACTTTTCCAGGAAGATTACTACCATCTTGGGTAACAAATAAACCATTGGGGAAGTTGGGTCCCACAGGCACGTTCACGACATCCGCACCATCAGATTCTTGGACGCTATCGATTCCGCCATTGTTACCAATAGCAAACTGCCCGACGTAATCGTTATTACCTTCGCGCGTGTAGGCAGCAAAGGTGTTATTTCCTTGACTCGACGCTAACAGGTAGCCTGTGCCGTTTTTACCGTAGTAGATCGATAGACCTTCGACATCTTCTTCCAAACGAGTACCACCCAGGTCTTTCACCCGGTCAATTAGCTTACCCGTATTACTACCGTTGGGTTCTGCTTGGTACTTCCAAATACCTACATCTTCTTGTCCAATGTAGAGGAAGCCCGTTTCCTGGTCTACTACCATGCCTTCGAGTTGAGCATCTCGGTCAGCAGTGGTAGGTACAGTAAAATTGCGTACCCGTTCAGCACCAATTTTACCGTTACCTTTGTCAATCAGTTTAAACTGAGCCACATCTCCAGTTTCTCGGCGATTGGTAAAGACGTAGGAATCGTTGGTTACTGGACTGCGGTATAAAGCTAGCCCGTAAGCACTACGAGATGATGCTGAATAGGGAGCCTCAAAGGGTGCGGCTTGGAATAGCGTCCCAATACTGCTATCGGTAATATCTTGTAAATATTGACCGGCTGTGGTGGGGTTGGGGTTGATTTGGAAGATTGCGAGTTTGTCATTATTGCGATCGCTCGCTACGGCAATATCTACCGTTTGACTACCCAATTTAAAGCCGTATTGCAAATCAATGTTGTTGTAGCGGATATTGCCTGGGTTAATTTCCTGTAACAAGCTACCTGACAGGTCGTAAATCCGCAAACCGCCATTTTTAACCGATGTGACAACCAAACTCTTGGCGCTATCTGTGGAATTTACGTAGATGGCAGGGTCATCGGCATCAGCACGCTGGCTGAATGGTAAGGTATTATCGTCAACCAAATCGGGACGAGTTTCTACTGTCGGTGCTGCGGTTGGAACTAAATCAGCACCTAAAGTTAAGATTTGGGTAAATTGCGTAGCGCTAAAGTTGTTATCGCTAACCAACACAATCGACTGACGACCATCGGCTAACTTGGGACCGAAGGCTAAACCCTCAACGTTATCTAATCCAGTTATCGGGTGATTTGGGTCAGTGGGCAACTTGAGGTCGTTGAAATCCAACAGCAGACGCTTTTGAGCAGGTGCGATCGCTGCCTGTTGTGCAGCACTTAAAGTAGTTAGTGAGTCGAAAGTGCTGATATCAGTCGCACCTTGGAGGTTAACTTCATAGATTTTAATACCGTTACCGACCCCAGCAGCAAAGGAGCGCTCCAATCCGATTAAGGTGCCGCGATTATCGATTGCCAGCAAATCCACCAAACCATTATCACTAAACCCACCTGTGGGGTTTGATGCGACAGATGCATCGGTTATATAAAGATATTCCTTCTCTGGCTGTCCCGAAACTAGATTGTATTGCAAAATCCGCGAACGGCTACCAGCAGTCGTAGATACCGTTGGACCATCTTGGAACAAACTGTTTTCGGTAGCAGTATATAAAGTTTTTTGGTCAGGGGTAATTGTTAGACTTTCAAACGCCAAGTTATTGCGAATACCTGATGTTTGAATATCACCTGTGTTGACCGTGCCACTGTTGTCAGTATCTTGTACTACAGGCAGAAACTTCTTAGGTACAGGCAAAGAGCGAATCTGCTGCCCTGTAGAGAGTGAAAACTCGTTAACAAAAGGATTCGTTACCCGACCTACACCTGGGTTAGCCTCACCCTCTGAAGAAATAAAGACTGTACCGTTATTGGTTAAAGCAATGCCTTCAGGGTCTAAACTGTTGGCTTGGAAAAGATTGCCACTAGTATCTTTGAGGCTGGTAGCATTTGTGAACGTTACGCTAGCAGTCGAGATGGTAGCAGGGTTAAGAGTAAATGTATAGAAGCGGGCATTTTGAGAACGGTCATCGGCGATCGCGTAGTAGCGGTTATTGGCGGCGTCATAAGCCACACCAGATAACCCTCCCACTGGCACTGATGTGCCATTCACAGTTCCAGCCGCGTTAGCGGGGGTAAAGCCAGTCGCAAAGGTCGTTTGTCCTAAAAAACTAGTATTAGAAATGGTTTTACCTGCTTCCGTTGCACCCACCTGCACATCCGCAAACACCAAACGATGGTCGGAACTGGGGAAACCGCCGGGAAGACTGGGTGTAAAAGTGCCTACGAGAGGGAAGGTTGGGTCTGTATTCAGGGGCCAGAATACCTTAGAGTCGGTAATTTTCAGGTCAGAGGAAGGTAATACATAATCTACCCGCAGGTTGCCCGGTGCTGTATCGCTAAAGTCTGCGGTATCAAAAGCTGGATTCCCTTTTTGAGTTGCGTTTGCACCACCCTGTAACTGTGCTTGTTGGGGGCCACCGGGACTAGTAGGAATAAAATTAGTATTGATATTGGGGTTTTGTAGCAGTTGCCGAATCGCGTTGTCAAAGCTATCACCATCTACTGGGTCGGCATTTTGGTCGCCCATAATTACAAAGCTGGAGCCGCCAGTAATACCGCCTTTGTTACCCTTATCGTCGTAGATATAATTACCTTTATCAGGTGTAATATAATCTGCCCAGAAACGAATCTCGTCGTAATTGCGCTTACCGTTACGGTCTTCTGTACCATCAAAAGTTGGTGGTGTGGGATGACTAACTAAAACATGAACCGTCTCACCATTTATATTGATTGGAACATCCCAATGGCTTTTGGAAGATAGACGCAATACTGCTTGTTCTTCGGGTGAGTACCAAGGAGTTGCAGAACCAGGAGTTGCAACAGTAGATAACAGCGAATCTGGCATATCCTTCCACAGAAAATTTTGGAAGGTGCGGACATTTGCGGTGTCAATAGGATATTTAGACAGCAGCAACATCCCAAATTGACCGGGAAAATTCCCAAACCCAAAAGCATCATCACCGTATCCAGCCGCACCAGGAGTCGTGACGCTTACACCGTTGTTATTTAAGTCAAACCCCGAAGCAATCCCCGTGTTGGAAGGAGCAATATAAACGTAGGGATAATTGACGGGTGTCGCACCGTTCTGACTGACTGATAAATAATTTTGTTGGAATAGCTGTACGGGTTGTTGAGGGTTCGATTGTACGTAGTCAAACTCATTAATTAGCAGTACATCGGGGTTGGAGCGTTGGATGATTTCTGCTACAGCTTTTGCCTGAGCATTATTAGGTGTAGATAAATCGGTTACTAGCTGACCTTCAGCGTTGCGATTCAGCGATGCATTGAATTGAGAAAAGCGAATCGTGCTTGTTGACACCATATATTATTCCAAAATTCCATTAAAAAGATTGGCAAATTAGCAACAAATGTTATGGTCAGCTTAATAGAAGGTTAACAACCGAAATTAAGTTGACTGATGGAATGCGATCGCAAAGCGACTCCAAAGGAGTATCGCTCACTTTTAAACTGCAACAATATCAGTATCGAGATGGTTTTAACTATACCAATTCTGCTCCAAAAATATCAGCAAATAGTTCTAAAAGCAAGTAATGTAGCCGACTTCTCGACTATTCTAATTTTGATAAATTATTTACTAAGAGGGATGACTTTTTTACTCTATGGCTTAGGCAGCAGTTATGTATTTCGGTTTTTGTGTAAGTTTTATACTCGTCTCCCTTGTATTTTCAAAATATATCTTTGAAACGTAACAATTCAAAACAGCGAATTATCCCCCTATTGGGTGAAGCAACTTGAGTATCCCTCATTGTAGTATCCTGTATTTGAATGCTACGGGCGATAAATCTGATGACGGCTCGATTTGAATACGGCAAAGCTACCAATTCAGCAGATATGACAAAGCTCCAAAATATTTTGGGGCAATGCTTTATAATGTCGCCCGAAGAAAGCGACACTTATATGCAGTCGGTTGGTTCGGAGAATTTTCGCATCTTGCGTCAAGAAGGAGAAATAGCCGGAGGACTAGCGATTTTGCCATTTTCTCAATACTGGGGTGGTGAACCCGTACCGATGGCAGGAATCGCAGCAGTGGGAATTGCATCAGAGTGTCGGGGTACGGGCGCGGCGTTAGCAATTATGCAAAGTGCTATTAGGGAAACACATAGCAATGGCATCCCGATTTCGGTGCTATTCCCAGCGATACAAGGCTTGTATCGTCAAGCTGGATACGAGCAAGGAGGTAATTTTTGTAACTGGGAAATTCCGACTGCGAATATCCGCATGGGAAAACCAAAGCTACGCTTAACATTAATTAATTGTGAATCAGAGATTTTGCACAAGCTTTACCAGCAGCAAGCACCTGCGAATAATGGCAACTTAGAAAGAAGTAAATTGATTTGGAAGGAAATTACGCGACGCTCAACAAACGATTCGCAGCAAGTTTACGCTTATTTAATAGGTGAACCGAGTCATCCTCAAGGGTATATTGTCTTTATCCAACGTCGCAGCGAAGCAGATGATTATATCCAATTGCGGGATTGGGTTACGCTAACACCTGCTGCTATCCAAAGTTTTTGGGCATTTTTTGGCAATCAGCGATCGCAAATCGATACAATTCGCTGGCGAGGTGCGATGATTGATGCGTTGACATTAGTTTTACCCGAACAAGCTGCCAAACTCAAATCGTCGAGCCGTTGGATGTTGCGGATAATTGATGTTGTCAAAGCGTTAGAGAAGCGCGGGTATTCTCAAAACGTACAAGCAGAACTGCATTTAGAAGTGCAAGATGATTTAGTGGCAGAAAACAACGGAAAATATCTGCTTTCCGTCGTTAATGGGCGAGGAGAAGTCAAAAAAGGCGGAAAAGGAGAGTTTAGTTTAGATATACGAGCATTCGCGCCGCTTTATACTGGTTTATTTACTCCCCAGCAATTGCAACTTGCAGGAAAATTAGAAGCTACCGAAAATGCAGTTGCAGCAGCATCACAAATTTTCGCAGGTGTTTCCCCTTGGATGGCAGATTTCTTTTAGAGTTAGGAGTTGGGAGTTAGGAGTTATGAGTTATGAGTTATGAGTTATGAGTTATGAATTAGGAGTTAGGAGTTAGGAATAGAGTTAGGAGTTAGGAGTTAGGAGTTATGAGTTATGAGTTATTTGGCAGGTGCTGTCGAAAGTAAATCTCCCGCAATTCTCTTCTCTGTATACTCTGCGTCTCTGTGGTAATTATTCTTAATCCTCAAAATTAGTATGCTAGACTTCTAACTCTCAATTCCTAACTCCTCACTCCTAACTCCTCACTCCAAACTCCTCACTCCTCACTCCTAACTCCAAAATACAAAATAAAAAATATAAAATAATATCTCATATAAGGAATTTAA
>CAXTCQ010000086.1:25750-28876 GCA_964242965.1 uncultured Calothrix sp.
CCTAACTCCTAACTCTCAACTCCTAACTCCTCACTCTCAACTCCTCACTCTCAACTCCTAACTCTCAACTCCTAACTCTCAACTCCTAACTCCTCACTCTCAACTCCTAACTCCTCACTCCTCACTCTCAACTCAAGATGCATAACACTTCTGGTCGCTGGCGCTTAGGGCTTTTATTATCATTACTAACGGTTGTGCTATGGGGAATGCTGCCTATTGCGCTAGCGGTTACACTGCAAAAGCTTGATGTTTACACCGTGACTTGGTTTCGGTTTTTATTATCGTTTGTCTTGCTTCTCGGATATTCGGGGATGCGAGGGAAATTGCCAACACGAGAAAATTTGCGTTCAACTTCGTGGCAATTGCTGGTTATAGCAATTATTTTTCTAGCTGCTAACTATATTCTTTTTCTCCAAGGACTAGCGCTAACTTCACCTGCTAACGCTGAAGTGATTATTCAACTAGCACCTTTACTAATGGGTTTTGGTAGTTTGATATTATTTCGAGAACGTTATACATTACGTCAGTGGGTGAGTGTTGGTGTTCTGACTTTAGGGCTTGTATTATTTTTTCATGAGAAATTAACACTCATTGTAACAGCCCCAGCAAACTATCTTCTTGGTAGCAGTTTAGTAGTACTTGGAGCAGTCACATGGGCTGTTTATGCTCTTGCACAAAAACAATTATTACAAACTTTATCTTCCGCAAATATTATGCTGATTATTTATGGAGGATGTGCTTTTTTATTCTCATTTTTTGCTACACCAAAAAATATCTATACACTGAATAACTTAGAGTGGGGAATGCTAGTTTTTTGTGCTTTAAATACCCTAATTGCTTATGGTGCATTTGCTGAATCATTACAACATTGGGAAGCGTCGCGGGTAAGTGCGGTTATAGCAACAGCACCAATTGTTACTTTAATATCTGTTGATATTGTATCAGTAATTGCACCAACCCTGATTGCTCCAGAACACTTAACAGCCGTTGCGATCGCAGGCGCAGTTATGGTCGTAGTCGGGTCAATTGCGATTGCATTGGGCAAGCAATAGTTGTTAATTAGACTTCGGTACTTTTACTGTATCTTTAATTAAATCAGTCGCATCTTTATAGTTGTTTTTTACATACTGAGGCGTATTATTTTTTTATTTGTTATGATGACGTAGTTAGACAAGATATTCTTTCCAAATAGGTAAATTAACCTAGATTGGAGATGCACTACCGAAGTTAAATATTGAATTTGATGACTGAAATAAGCACTACTAAAATCAATAAATCTGAGGCGATTTAAGATTTAAATAATCCAGGGTGTCCGTAAAACTACCAATCAATAACGCCTCGTTAAACAACATCACCGTGCATAGTTGAGCGATGGACACCTTGTTTGGTATTCACACCAGCACCCTGCGAAGGAATATATTGTTGCTGGTCATTTCAGTGCTGCTGCCGACCTTTGGAATGAATAATTCGGCACAAGCAGCCCAGAAAGTTTACGCATCTTACTCGGCGCTGGAGCGTTCTATCTCCGTTGCAGCGCTAGAGGAGTACGTCAGAACTGGAGTCGTTGACGAAAGTTTGGCGGTGTATACTCGGTATCTCAATCCCGGACAACTTCAAGAGTTGCGACGGATTCTCCAAAGTCCCATAAAAGTAAATGCAGTTGCAGTTTCGCAGTTTCTTTATACCCCGCAAGGCGAATTTCTACTGCGACGGTTGGGAGAAGTAATCAAAAGCGAATCGCGTCTGGAAAAACCGAGTTTTCATGCATTGCGGTCGGCGTTGATTTTAGCATCTGCCGAGCCTGGAGGCTTAACGCTGTTAAATTTGATACGCGAATATCCGAGTCCGAGCATTCATCTTGATTTAGCGCGAACCTTGGGAATTGCGGCAGAATTGGAAAAACTGACGAGTGAAACCGAGAAAGCGATCGCAGCGGTTTCCCAAAAGGCAACAACCGAAGCAGCAGTGGCACAACCGAGGCTCAATGTCGCGCAGTTGCCCGATTTTCGTCGTCAAGGTAAGTTCGTTGCTAAAAAGCAGTCGTACAAGCTTTTAGATGCGGTTCGCAATCGATTTTTGTTAACGGATGTCTATATCCCCAATGCTCAAGGCAAGTTACCTGTAGTTGTGATTTCCCACGGGGTGGGTTCTGACAGCAGTAACTTCGAGTATTTGGCTTCGCATCTAGCTTCGCACGGGTTTGCTGTGATTGTTCCCAACCATCCCGGTAGCGATACCAAGCAATTGCGATCGCTGATGAATGGTAGCGCGAATGAAGTTGCCGAACCTGGGGAATTCTACAACCGTCCCCTCGATATTAAGTTCGTTCTCGATGAGTTGGAAAAACGCAACAAAACGGAACTTCAAGCTAGGCTCAACTTAGAACAGGTAGGAATATTTGGTCAATCCTTCGGTGCTTATACTGGGTTAGCGCTAGCAGGTGCCCAAATTAACTTTGCCCAACTCGAAAAAGACTGCAAACCCAAAGCAATCAAAGAAACTTGGAATTTATCCTTGTTGCTGCAATGTCGCGCTGTCGATTTGCGTGCCAAAAATCCAGTTAAAAACTACAACCTGCGTGACGAACGCATTAAAGCTGTAATTGCTGTCAACCCAATAAGCAGTAGTATTTTTGGCGAAGCAGGGTTAAATAACCTCAAAGTCCCCGTGATGATTGTTGCCAGCAGCGATGACACGGTAGCACCTGCTTTGTACGAACAGATATTACCATTCTCATGGATTGGTAATCAGCAAAAGTACTTAGCTGTTCTTCAAGGTGCAACCCATTTTTCAGCAATTGGTGAGGGCAAGAGTAGTACCGACCAGATCGGACTACCTTCAAGTATTGCCGGTGATGACCCCGCACAAGCACGGAAGTATTTAAATTCGCTTTCATTACCCTTCTTCCAATCTTACGTAGCAGGGATGACGAAATATACGCCATATTTAAATGCGGCTTATGCGAAAGCGATTTCGAGTCAACCATTGAGTTTGAGTTTGATTCAATCGCTGACTTCAACCGATTTAGCACAAGCGTTTAACGGGGAGTTGAGGAAAGAAAAAGCACCCGAAGAACCGAATCAACAGCCATAATCGAGTTTCAATTGGTTTACTGCATAAATTGTG
>CAXTCQ010000087.1:0-3117 GCA_964242965.1 uncultured Calothrix sp.
TTCGAGAATACGCGATGCTTTTGGATTTGAATTGCCTTTACGTAGTGTTTTTGAAACACCAAGGATTGTCGATTTATCTAAACTGGTGGAATCTAAAGAAAATAATCCTCAGAATCAGGTTCCGGCTTTGGTGCCGCTTTCACGGGAGAGTCGGCGGGTGAAGTTGTCTTCTTTGAATAAAGAAAATAAAGACAAATAATTGTTTGATTTTGTAAAGGGTTTGTCGATTTGCCGCATAACCGTAGGGGCACAGCATTGCTGTGCCCCTACAGGTACTATGGGTAATGATGGGGTATCAATCACAAAGATAAATAATAGGCAAGTCAGGTTGTTTGATTTTGTAAAAGGTTTGCCGAGTTGCGGTATAACCGTAGGGGCACAGCAATGCTGTGCCCCTACAGGTACTATGGGTAATTAGTGGGCTATCATCACAAAGATAAATAATAGGCAAGTCAGGTTGTTTGATTTTGTAAAAGGTTTGCCGAGTTGCGGTATAACCGTAGGGGCACAGCAATGCTGTGCCCCTACAGGTACTATGGGTAATTAGTGGGCTATCATCACAAAGATAAATAATAGGCTAGTGGTTCATGTCAAAAGTTCTGATGGGTTGTAGGTTGCGTGTAGCGTAAGCGAAACCCAACATTTAATAGTTGGGTTCCACGCTCGTCCCAAGGGGACTGGCTTTGCCTACGTTCCACCCAACCTACGTCTACGTCTACTAACCCGTCAAAATTAATGACATGGACTACTAGTCAGGTTGTTCGATTTTGTAAAAGGTTTGTCGAGTTGCCGCATAACCGTAGGGGCACAGCAATGCTGTGCCCCTACAGATACTATGGGTAATGATGGGGTATCATAACAAAAATCAATATTTTGAATGCTTTTAAACTTGACTACTTAAAAGTGCTTTCTCTGTAACGAAATTTGAGCGACGGAAATAGGAAGCTGACATCCTTGCCATCATTTTGCAAGATTCAGCAGATTTGCGACATGCTTGAGCTAATTCGATAATTTTTGCGTCGTCTTTGATTTTCTCGCAAGCGATCGCTAATCTCTCGCACATTTCTGCACAAATTTCGCAGGTGCGTCCCATAAACTCCGAACCGTCCATTATCATATTGATGCACATCACGGACATTTGGGCACAGTCCCGCATCATGCACATCAAGGTTATATCGATGCACTTACCAGCTTTGTAGTAATTTATTGTGTCGATACACAGTTTTTGACAATCGGTGCTGATTTCGATGCAGGTTTGCATTTCTGCGGTCATAGATTCAGTGCTAATCATTGTAAATTCCTCTGTTGTGCAATTTGAACTTGGCTATTGAGGAGCGCTCGAAAACTCAAATAATGATTTCACTTGTTCTAAAGTTACTCTAAAGATTTTGGCAAACTTTGTTTCGCAGCCCCTACTTAGTAAAGTATAGCTTGGCTTTTTGGAGGTCAAGGGGTCTATAAAGGTGGCTACTTCAACCCCGATAAAGTCGTATATTTACCGGAGATTTAGGCTAGTTTCTCCACTATCTAGGTGGGGTTTTCATTTAAAAAGTTGGCTGATGCAGAACCATAAGCACCCCTCGGTCACGGGAGTTTTATTTATTGCTCTATACTTACTTAAGCTGATATTTGAATTTAGAGAGTGCTGTTTGGCTCTTAAATCTAGATATTTGACAATTCTTTAGTAGCTCAAACTCTTTACTGGTAAAGCATCAAGCTTATGTAATTATGGCGGTAGATACTTTTTCCTCTCTTTTGAGGCAATTATCAATAAATCATGACATTACAGTAAATGTTTCTTAATAATAGGACTTTCTAAGAATTAAATCCGTCAGCAAAAATACTACTAAATCTCGATTGAAATTTAGTAGATTTGTTAAATTAATGCTTGTTTTGAGGTTATCTGTATGACAACCTTTTACTTAAGACACGTTATCTACGGTATTTCAATCGGAATACCGTAGATAATATTACTTAAGAGGAAAGATTTGTCTGATGAGACATCTGATACCAGCAACTTTAAATTGGTTTCGTCGTCCCCAAGTATCTGTTCTAGCTGTAACAGCCACTTTTGGCTTGAGCGTTTTACTACCCGTTTATGCTGCAAGTACAGGTATAAATGCAGTTTCAAGTAACCAAAAAAACCAACTGATTGCCCAAAGGGGTAAAAAAGTTGAAATTACTCTGGTTTCCTACGCTGTAACTAAAGCTGCTTACGAGAAAATCATTCCTCAGTTCGTAGCGAAATGGAAGCGCGAAAAAGGTCAAGATGTCGTAATTCGTGAAAGTTACGGTGGTTCTGGAACTCAAACCCGTGCAGTCATTGACGGATTGCCAGCAGATGTTGTCGCTTTGGCTTTAGCTTTGGATACTAGCAAAATTCAGCAAGCGGGTTTGATTAGACCGGGTTGGGAGAACAGGGCACCGAATCGGGGAATTGTAACGCGATCGCTTGTTGCGTTGGAAACTCGTGAAGGTAATCCCAAGAAAATCAATAGTTGGGCTGATTTGAGCAAACCTGGAGTCAAAGTGATTACAGCTAACCCCAAGACTTCGGGTGTTGCCAGATGGAACTTCGTTGCTTTATGGGGTTCAGTCGTTAAAAATCGTGGTAGTGAAGCTCAAGCTATTAAATATGTAACTGACGTGTTCCGCAATGTTCCTGTGTTAGCAAGAGATGCACGCGAAGCTAGCGATACCTTCTACAAGAAGGGTCAGGGAGATGTGCTAATTAACTACGAAAACGAAGTTATCTTAGCTGCACAACAAGGTAGGACTTCACCTTCCTACACGGTTCCCGCAACCAACATTTCCATTGATGCACCAGTCGCAGTTGTTGATAAGAACGTAGATAAGCGCGGTACTCGTGAAGTTTCCGAGGCTTTTGTAAAGTTCTTATTCACTCCAGAAGCTCAACGCGAGTTTGCTAAAACTGGTTTTAGACCAGTCAATTCTACAGTTCAAAGAGAAGTAGCGAACAAATTCCCCAAGGTTGCCAAAGTTTATAATATCGATAGTCTAGGTGGATGGAACGCTGCCCAGAATAAGTTCTTCAAAGATGGTGCTATCTTTGACAAAATCCAAAGCGGTAGACGCTAGATATATTTTGTTTAATTA
>CAXTCQ010000087.1:3217-8151 GCA_964242965.1 uncultured Calothrix sp.
TAGTTCTGATTTGTTTAAGAAAGCGTTTAGCCTATATCTATATTTATTAATTGGGGTGCATCCCTTTTGGGAATATTCTACTTCGCATCCACGTACATAGCACACCTTAGTCCGTTATCGAGTATACGGGCTTTTCCGTCAATACTACGTAGGTTTTGAGGAAATTAGAAACCCGGATTCTTTAAGAATCCGGGAATAAGCCCCCTCGACAATCTTTAGCCAACAAGTATTGTTTCCGATCTGAAAAGCTTGCATTATTTTTATGAAATTGGCATAACTTCAGTCGAACCTAAATGAGATAATTTAAAAATACTATTTTAAAATTAGGTATGAAAAACAAGCAAACACGCAATATTGTTATTAAATCTACCTTGACTTTTTTGCTAATAGCAATAATTTTTTTCCCCTTTGCTTTAGTTAACGCTGGTGAAAGAGGTGTATTAATGAAATTTGGTGAAGTTCAAGACAAAACACTAGCAGAAGGACTTCACTTAATTATACCTTTGGTAAATACGGTAAAAAACTTGAGCGTGCGAGTACAGAAACAAGAAATATCTGCGGAAGCGTCATCGAGAGATTTACAAGATGTTTTTACAGATGTGGCTTTAAATTGGCATATTATTGCAGATGAAGCGAATCTAATTTTTCAACAAATAGGTGATGAAACACAGGTTATTGATAAAATTATTAATCCGGCAGTTGAAGAAGTATTAAAAGCTATCATGGCAAAATATACTGCTGAAGAAATTATTACTAAGCGTGGTGAAGTAAAAGCAGGTGTCGATGACTTATTAACTACGAGACTAGTTGACTATCATATTGGTGTTGATGATATTTCTTTGGTACACGTCCATTTTTCCCAAAGATTTAGCGATGCTGTCGAGGCAAAACAAATTGCCGAACAAGAAGCAAAACAGGCAGATTATATTGCACAGAAAGCAATAAAACAAGCGGAAGCAATGGTAAATTTAGCAAAAGGGGAAACGGAAGCTCAAAGGTTAATTCGAGAAACATTGACTCCAGATATTTTACAAAAGAAAACTATTGAAAAATGGGATGGAACTTTACCAAAGGTTGTAACGGAGGGTGGACTAAAATTAGATGTAGATAAATTAATTAATTAGAAAATGGGAGAAGTTAAATAACGGGTAGGCAGCTTAGGACACTGATTAACTCATACAATACGCGGGCTACCACGTTCCTTGTCCTAACCGCTTTAGCTACAGCTATATTTAAGAGTTATGATTTGCTCAATTATGTTTTAAAATAATAAATATAAAGGCTGCGATGTTCGTGTAATAAATATTATGATTGATTCGCAATTTACAACTATTTTTTTAATAGCGGGAATGATTTTCTTGCTGATTTCTGTTGTTGGTCAAGCTCAACTAGGTTTTGCAGCAATTAATCCTGGCTGTTTTGGGCGATTCCTGGCTTTAATTATTGGGATTGTGAGTTTAATATTTGCTGTTTCACCATTAAATTCGTCGGGAATTTTAGATTCTGCGAGGATTTATCTGACCGATCTGATTCAGCAAAATGCAAATTTGTTGAATCAATTTCTTGGTTCGTAGCAGAATATTATTAATTTTAATAAAGTCGTGGGGGCTAGATTCCCGACTTCGTAAAAGTTGTCGGGAATCTTTATCTTTATTTAAATATAGGCTCCTATTAAGCTGTAGGCTAAAGCAGATAATACGAGGGAAGTAATAATAACGTAGGTAAAGTCTCGCATCCGCAGGAAAGACAAAAGTGAAATTATGACGCGGATAATTGGAGTGGCAATTAGTAGCAATAGTCCAAATTGAATAATTGCGCGATCGCGTAAAAAGTCGAACCGACTATCGCTACCTGATAAAATTTTCAATATACCCACTGGAGAGCAAAACTGCGATGGTTCTCCGTGAAAATAATCGTATTCAGTTGGTTCTGTACCATGATTCACTAAATACACAATTCCACCAAATAAAACTACAGCGCTGGCTATCAAAACACCGTATTTTAAAAGGTTACTAAGTACATTTTCAAGCTGCCGTTCTCCTGATGATTTGGCGACATCATCTATCTGGGGATGCGAATGTTCTTTATCCTCGATATCGCAGTCGGGATTTTGCTGTGGAAATGATAATGTAGCTGTAGTACTTTCTGAATTTGTAGAAGTCCAGCGAAAACCAGAATTTAATTTAAACATTTTTTATAGCCCCCCTGTCAGACTGTTGTAGACCATTTTCAAAGCCATCATTAGTAACACGAGGCTAAAGAAAATTCTTAAAGTTTGTGTTTGAGTTCCTGCTAACACCCTTGCACCTAAAAAAGCACCAGGTAGTACCCCTAACATTACAGGCATTGCTAATCCTGGGTCGATGTACCCCCGTGTTAGGTAAACTCCTGCGGATGCTGCTGCTGTCACCCCAATTGTAAAATTACTGGTCGTTGTAGACACTTTGAATGGGATACGCATCGCTTGATCCATTGCCAATACTTTAAATGCTCCCGAACCAATCCCAAGTAATCCCGAAAGCACTCCAGCTACCATCATTATACTAAAGCCAGCCGGGACGGATTGAACTTGGTAAGACATTACTCCGTCAGGAGTGGGATAAGTACTATTAAGTTTTAAATAATCAGCAATTGAATCCGTTGACTCGGTTTCGACTTGTTCGGTTCTAGGTCGTTGGGAAAGATATGCCGAATAAATTAAAACAACTGCTAAGACAATTGTCAGCGCTTTTACTGAAACAAAAGTCGCAATTAAAGCTCCAACTATCGCCCCAATTGTTGTTGCAACTTCTAGAAACATTCCCAATCGTAGATTTGTATAGCCTTTTTTGATATAGCTACATGCAGCACCCGAAGAAGTTGCAATTACAGATACTAATGACGCACCAACTGCGTAACGAATATCAACAGCAAATACTGAAGTTAGTAAAGGAACAATGACGACACCACCACCTAACCCCGTGAGCGCTCCCACAAAGCCAGCAGCAAATGAACCAACCCAAACTAGCAAAGAGAATTCTAAAATGTTCAATTTTTATCTACCTCTATTCTCAAGCGCGATTAGCTATTTAAAGGTTTTCTTAATTAGCAATTATTTAATGACTTTTTAGCCAAGTAAAAATGATATTCAATTACACTTAACTATGTTTATTTTACAGATTTATTTATCTTTTTCCACAGTAATTAACATAATCTTAAACTAAATAGTTTTTACAAACAAGTATTGGTAGTAGTATATTTGGACAAATTTATCAAAAATATCTAATCGCACATAAGTACATCGGAATAGATGCCTTCTTTATTTATTAGACCTAATTATGCGTTGCCCGAAATCCCGATGTAGAGACGTTACATGTAACGTCTCTACTCTTGTGTCTTTTATGCTTCTTTTCCCGATTCTACTTCTTCTGGAAGTAAGCTAGTTTCGTAGTTCGTTGCAGCTAAATTCGGTTTAACAACTGAACTAACTCCAGTTACCCAAGCTAGTGCAACCATCCATCCGGCTAAAATATCACTGGGGTAATGAACTCCCAAATATAACCGCGTCCATGCGATCGCTAAAACAAATAAGCTACCAAAAATTACTGCTGGTAAACGCCAAGCAGTTTTCCAAGCCAAAATAATGACAATGGCAGCAAGTGTCATACTTGTCATGGAATGACCGCTGGGAAATGCGTAACCATGTGAATGATACGTTGACTCCCAAAGCTGCGGACGCACTCGATGCATAAATTCTTTCGCTGTTCGGTTAATAACGATATTGCCTAAACCCGCTGTCGTTAAATATACAAAACTACGCCATTGTCGCCGCAAAAGTAAAATAAGTCCGATTGTACAAAAAATTGGTAGCGAACCGTGAAACCCTCCAAACTGAGTTAGAAAGAGTGCTAGAGCATCAAGTTGAGGTTGTACTGTTTGATGAATTGCCATCAAAATCGGCACATCCCAAGGAAACAAAAAGCCGACTTTACCTTGCCATAGCTGTAAAGCTAGTATGCAAAATATTAGTAAAGGCAAGTAGATGGCAATTAATGGCAATAGTAAATGACGAAAATTACCAAGGAACTTTAAGAAGGATTGGAAGGGTTTCCAAATTTCAGATTTGGAAGAATTAGATTCGAGCATTTTCTTGCAGGTAAGTTTAAGTAAATTTAAACTAAAGTTATTTTTTTCTTAGAATAGATGGTGCGTTACGGCTCAAAATATATTGTAAACAGCCCGAAATATCTATCGAGCCGTAACACACCCTACTTAATATTTTATCTATAAATACCCTTTTAGAACTTTGGGTAATTGATTGAAAGTTTTTATATAAACGACTTATTTTATTTACTCTGGTAGCATCAAATTAGCTGGGTCTAAAGGTGCTGAAAAAACAAAATATATAGTTCCACCTGCCAATATTAGTAAGCTCAAACTAAATACAATTATCCATCTGTCTGCGGGTTCGTAAGTATCTTCGTCGATGTCACGACGGACAACAAAGTAGTGTTGAGTTGTCAGTAATACTGTCATTAAACCAGTTAAGGCAAAGAGTAAACCTAATTGCCAACTAACACCAAGATGCGGTATTTGGGGAGGGTGTAAATAGCGCAACCGCACGATGACAACACCAAAACCCATCAGCGCGATCGCAGTTCGCATCCATGCTAGGTAAGTACGTTCGTTCGCTAGGTGGTCGCGTACCCGCGACGGATTTAATACTTTCAGCTTTTCTTTTGCTTCTATCGGTTTGGATTTTAATTCCATCATTAACACCCCACTTATTAATTCAAATTTTAAAATTAGAAAGGAAGTAGGATAAGCAAATTAATTCTTCCTACTTCCTAATCTATACGGATGGGTTTACCAAGATTTTTCATTTTCTACCGAGATACTGGTAAACCCACCTCCCTTCCGTAAGGGTGGGTTTACGAAGATTTTTCATTTTCTAC
>CAXTCQ010000087.1:8251-28734 GCA_964242965.1 uncultured Calothrix sp.
GGGTGGGTTTACGAAGATTTTTCATTTTCTACTCAGATACTGGTAAACCCACCTCTACTAATCTTCAATCGGTGCATTTGGCTCTATTGCATCGACTTCTGCCAATGATAATTCGGGAATTGATAAATTACCTTCACCCGATTTCAAGACTTTTGCAGGTGCAACATTAAATTCAATCACACCAGTTTCGGCATTCGTTGTAGCTACTAACTGAGTTCCAGGTACAATCTTGAGTGCCACAGGTTGGGTTAATTCTATTCCTTGCGTGTCACCATTTAAACCAGCTACTTTAGCACCCGTTGGTAAATAAACACCATCACAGTTCCAGTCATCGTCGGTAACTTTACCATCTCCCAAATAGAACAGTTTTCCGGATTGGGTAGGAGCAGATTTTTTCGGTTTGTGAGCGTAAACTGGTAAAGTTTTTCCAGTTTGATTGCTACACTGCGACCAACCGCGTGCGGATTCTAATATATACTTTTCCAATTGCAATTTACCAATTGCGCTCTCAAGTTCCTCTGGTTTTAAATCTGATTGTCCGGGTGATTGTTTTGCATTCAATAAATCAGTCAGATTTTGTGTCACTTCTGCATAGTCGGGAAGATTGGTTAGTTTTGGTCTATCTGCCCATGAGGGTTTAGCGATCGCAAAATTTATTACCAGTACTACAGCAACTAAAGCAATTTTGAAAATTTTCATGAGGGAAGCACCTGATTAGTGGATTACAAAGATTTTTCGAGTTGATGAAGGTTGTTCAACCTTTGTCATGGTAGGAATCTAAATTAATGAGCCAAATATTAACAATTATTCGTATATAAATATAAATATTGTCTATTCCATTGGCTCTCATTGGCTCCTACCATTTGATAGGTTTGTCAAAATAAAATGCTAGCAAGTAGTAACACCATAGACATATTCCTTACCAAGCGGAATTTATCCAATGTTATCTACATTCAAATAAATTCGTAGCTGCATTCATAGGTATTGACGTATTTGCGTAGCTTGTGCTTGGAGACGGCTTGTGCGCTTCAACAATTTTTAAGTAGCCAAACATTAACTACTTAATTATTACCCATTTCTGGTGAGGGTTTATATGTTTTGACTATTCCCATCAAACACAAACAACTTGCTACTAAGGCTAGTGGTGTCATTGCTTGACTATCTAATATGATAAACACTCCCAATCCAATTAAAACAAAAGGAACGAAACTATTACCATAACGAGTCAAGATTTCGGCGATCGCTTGTTGTCGAGTTAGAAGGTAACTTGAATAGCACCAAACTCCAACTAACGAAAAGAACACACTTACAATTACAAGAAGTTCGTCGATCTCACTGCTGGCAAACAACGGTACATAAATACCTATATTATCACTTCCGTTGGCCATTGTTATCGCTGCCACGCTATAAGTTTGAGGAGAAAGGATGCCGAAGCCAGATGTGTGAGATTCATTTACAGATTCATTATCTGATTCGGAATCATCGTTATCTTGATTTAACCATTGGTTAATACCGATTGCTATAGGTACGAGTCCTAAAAGTCCGATCCAATGTTCTGGTAAAACCATTCCTCCAAAGAAGCCGGGAATACTAGCAAGGACTAATGCACCAAAGCCTAAGTACTGTCCAAAAAATATATGCTTGCTACGAAAAGTTGCATTTACCTGTGAAAATAATAGTGTCAGAATGACTAAATCATCGAGGTTGGTGGCTGCGAAGGCTGCGATTCCCGTAGGAATGGCTGTAATTAAATTATTCATGTTGGTTCAATTGGATGATTAATAATTGCTAATTGCTATTTTTTGTGATTGGTAATTGTTTACTTTTAATTCCCTACTCTTGATTCCTAACTCCTAACTCCTAACTCCTAACTCCTCAGTAGGGGCGTGTTTATTAAGATTTCTCGTTAATCTACTAACATTCTAGTAAACCTGCCCCTACTGTCCTTCTTTAAAACTGGCATGAATCGCATCAATTGAACGCTCCATTTTCTTTACCATCTTTGGATAACGTACTCTTTGAATTACAAACCACCCAAAACCAGCACTAATGTAAATCAAGAACAGGTAAGGAAAAACGTTGTAAGGAGCTTCGGGAACTGGGAATAAATTACTACCAGGAATCCCAAGCGTACCGACAACAGGAATCATCATGAAAGCGACTCCTAACACTGCGAAAACTATATCTGCGGGACGAAGTTTACCAAGACGATGCAGATAAACAGGAGCAGCGATAGAAACTAAGATATATACCAACAAAAACCCGTAAGTACAAATTGTCCCCATGTAACCCAAGATTTGAAACGTCTTAATGCCAAACAAATTCAACGAAGCGGGGATCAAAAATGTAATTAGCGAACATAACATCACTGCCCTGTGAGGTGTCAAGTTAGAATTGTGTACCTTACCTAGAGAATTGTGTAACAACCCGTGACGCGCCATCATAAACACTACTCTAGCCGCTGGATTCACACAAGCAAGAGTGCAAGCAAAGAAGGATAGCAAAGCACCCACACTAATCAACTCTCCTAACCAACTCACACCTGCTTGCGACGCTAAAAATGCAAGTGGTTCTTCAGTTTTTGCCAAGTCTTGCGAACTACCGCTAAAGCCCAATACTACAATATAAGCTGTTACCATGAAAAATGCACCTGCCCAAATTGCACTTTGCATCACCGATTTGGGAATAGTCTTCAGCGGTTTTTTGGCTTCATCTCCTAATGAAGTTGCGCTTTCAAAGCCAGAAAAACCGAACACAACTAAAACAATTCCCATCGATACCCCACCTGGAGTTGCACCTTTGAGAGTTAGTTGCGACATATCAATCGCAAAGCCTTTCTCTACCCAAATAATTGTAGCCAAAGCCAGAATCAAGACTATAGAGACACCCTCTAAAAGCAGCATCATTTTTGCTGATAGCTGAATGTCTTTATAAGCTACATACCAAGCTAGGGCAGTACCAAGGGCAAAAAGTGTGAGAATATGGGTATGAATGCCAACATGACTCAGTAAGGACTGACTAAAAATGGCAAAGCCACATAACGTTGACATTCCGGTGAACAGATACGCCAGAATCAGCCCCCAAGCACAGAGAACACCAGCCGTAGGACCAAGCCCTTTAACTATATATGAGTACAACGAACCGGGAGAGGCTGAACGTCGGGCAAATTGATTGATGTTAACAGCGACAAACATCAGCCCCATCATGCCAATTAAAAAACTCAGCCAAGTACCGTTTCCGGAAGATGCGAATATCAAACCAATATTTGCGGCTGGTGTGGTGGTAGGTGCAATCACAGCAATGGATTGAGCAATTACTTCCCCGTAGGAAAGACATTCTCGCCTCAAGCCGTGAACACTCTGGTTTAGTTCGATTTCAGCAGTCATGTCTTAGATTCCCCTTGATAACCCATATGCCATATATAAAGATATATTTCGCGCTCGATTTGTATTTGCAGCGTTTAGCCATAAGTGTTTGCTTTAAAAAAGCTTAGTTTCACTGTATGCTGCTTTACTGACATGAGCAAATACTCTTTTTTTTCAAATAGATAAATTTTAGTGATTGAAATTACGTTTGCAGTTAATAATGCCACAATACACGTTTTTCGATAATTATAAAACTCCCATTTCCCTCCGGGAATTAGGGAATTTTAAGTAGATTCAACTTAGTTTTTGTGTGTCATAAAAATTTTATTCAACATAGCCAAATGTTGCAATTACTACAAAAATTCTATCAATCAGCAACCTGACCGCAAGCATAAAAATTAACTTTCCTACCTAATTTTTCGCCCTAGCCCCTAGCCTGAGCGTCAACCGCGTCCCTATTCTCAAAAAGGAATATATTGTATGGCAGCAATGACTTTAGACCAGTTGCGAATTTTTCTGGCAGTGGCAGAACACTTGCATTTTACCCGCGCCGCAGAAGCACTTTATATTACTCAGCCTGCTGTCAGTGCAGCAATCCAGACTATCGAAGAAGAGTATGCGGTAAAACTATTTCATCGTATCGGTCGTCACATTGAAATTACGGAAGCTGGAAAATTTCTTCAAGTAGAAGTACAGAAAATTCTTGACCAAGTTAGTTTGACAGAACGAGGTTTAAGAGAATTAAACGATTTACAACGCGGTAAATTGAATTTAGGATCGAGCTTAACAATTGGTAATTATTGGTTGCCCGAAAAAATTAGTAGGTTTCAGCGGCTATATCCCGGTATATCCATCAACTGTACTCTCGCTAATGCCGAAACAATTTGCGCGGGAACGGCAACGGGGCAGTTTGATTTGGGTTTGGTGGAAGGAGAGGTACAGCCTTCATTGAAGAATAGCTTAGATGAAGAAGTTGTGGGAAGCGATCGCTTACTTATCGTCGTCGGTAAATTTCATCCCTGGTACGACGAGCAAAAGGTTAATATAACAGAACTGTGTAAAGCTGAGTGGGTAATGCGAGAATCAGGTTCGGGAACTCAGCAAAGATTTGAACAAGCTTTACAAAGCTGGGAAATTAACCCATCAGAATTAAATGTGATATCCCTGTTGAATAGTGGGGAAATGGTGAAAGCTGTAGTTGAGAATGGTGTGGGAGCAACAGCACTTTCTGAATTGATGGTCATCAAAGAATTACAATTGGATAGCTTGCGGGCGATCGCAGTTATTGATAACCGAGCTAGTAAGCCCGTACCAGTTGAAATTGTTAGACCTTTTTTAAAGCTCAAACACAAACAGCGCTTTCAAAGCAAGCTGGCGATCGCATTTGAAAAAATGCTGATTGGAAATTAGTAGTCCATGTCATTAATTTTGCGGGGTAGCTGTAGTGCGAGCATCTTGCTCGCTTTATATAGTAGTGCGAGCATCTTGCTCGCACTACCCATCAGAGCTTTTGACACAAACCGCTAGGTAGTAGGGATTACTAACTACCACGCATAATAACTATCTTTAGGTAGAGGACAATTTACGTTCATCTATAAGTAATATCACATCGGTAATTACTCAAACTGCATTTGCGCCTAGAGTTACATAACCCAAAATTGTATCAACTCAAATAATTTTTATTTCCTTAATTCCCTTGCTACATATGGTTTTCAAGTTAACTTACCCCCTAACTCCTGTAAATCAATCGGAATTGTGTACTAAGATATAGACTTTTTTGCAGTTTTTAGATTAAACTACACTAAGCCAATCAAGATTTAGTATTTTTGTATGGAAAACACCCAGGCAGCTAGTTACAAAACCAACATTTCAACTAGCGCAGAGCAGAATCCGATACCTCTAGAAACTACCGGGGAATCGAAGTTAGCATTGATTCTTAAAAAACTTAGAGGTGGGTTTTTTCTGGTAATCGGATTTTTGCTCTCCCCGATGTCCTGGTGGAATGACTTATTTTTCAACTTGCCAATTGCTTACGGCTTTGGCTATCTTTGTAGTTTGTTGAACGCGAATCTACTCGTACCTTGCTCAATAGTAGGTTACTGGCTTTCTAATATTCTTGGGATTATGTTGATGCAAGCAGGTGCTATGGATGTGCTAGACCAATCGAAACGCGATTTGAAAAAAGAGCTATTGACGGGTTTAGCCTCTTCGACTGCCTACACCCTCCTGATTTTGGCATTGGTATATTTCAAAGTTCTTGAGGCTCCATCACTGTTCCCCGGCAATTAAGCGGGGTTTTTACGACGGTGACTTATACCATTTTAGATTTTGGATTGTTAAATTATGAAAATTAAATGGTATAAGTTGCCATATTGTAGTGTCAATAAAAACTCTCTTTGGTTGCGAGCTTAGTATTTCAGAGTCAATTCAGACGGTAGCAATATGGATTTATTATTACCTTTACTCAGTTTCTTAATCGGTATTATTGTCGGTTTAACAGGCATTGGTGGCGCATCCCTCATCACCCCAATGCTGATTTTTGTGTTCCAAGTCCCACCTGCGATCGCAATCAGTTCTGATGTCGTCGCTGCGACCTTAATGAAAATTGTTGGTGGCTTTAAGCACTGGCAGCAAAAAACAGTTGATGTAGAAGTTATGACATGGCTAGCATTGGGCAGCGTTCCCGGTTCCTTGGCTGGAGTCGGAGTCTTATATCTGCTCAAGCATACAGGATTTAACTTAGATGATATCTTGCTACGACTTATCGGAGTGATGATTCTGTTAGTGACTTGCTTAGGAATTGGACAACTTCTACTCAAAGTCTTTTTACCAGATTTTCAGTTACCCGAATTACCGCAATTTGATTTAACAACTCACTGGGGACGCATCCAAACTTTGACAGTAGGAGCGGTTTTAGGTTGCATGGTGGGGATGACTAGTGTATCTTCCGGTTCGCTGTTTGCAATGGTTTTGATTGCATTTTTCCGTTTAGATCCGCGTAAATTGGTAGGTACAGATTTAGCTCAAGCGGCTATCTTGTTATTATTCACTTCTGTCGGACATATTTTCTTAGGGACGGTTGATTGGGGGATAGTGTTACCGATTTGGCTAGGTACAGTGCCAGGGGTAATGGTTGGTGCGAAACTCTGTCAGATGATTCCTCAACGCACGCTTAAACTTGTAATTTATGGCATCTTAGGTATGGTAAGTTGGAAGCTAGTTTATTAGTTATGAGTTAGGAGTTAAAAGTTATGTATATAATTAATTGCCCAAAAATTAGCCAGATTGTAGAGACTTACATGTAAGTCTCTACAATCATTTATTAAGTGCTAGATGTAGTACATTAGTGTTATCCGTTCTTGAGATGCTCTGCGATCGCATAAATCTTGCAATGTAGATTTTTCCAAAACAGATTTAGCCGCTTGACAAGCTTCTTGCCAAACTGCTTGAATTACGTCATTTTCCAATGTTTTGGGACTAGTATCAAAAACATTTTCCGCAGAATCCAGCCCTTCAATACAACTGACAACATCCAAAAGCGTAATCGTCTCAGGATTTCGCGTTAGGACATAGCCACCCCTAGCACCACGGATACTTTTAATTAAACCTCCACGTCGCAATATTCCCAACAATTGTTCTAGATATCGACTTGGTATGTTTTGCAGTTCTGCTATCTGTCGAATTTGTAAAGACTCGTTTTTAGGATAGCAAGTTGCTAGCTCTAATAAGGCTAGCAGTGCATACTCTGATTTGTTTGAGAGTTCCACAGGTGTAATATTTTAAATTTAGACTTCTTAGTTGTGAAGCAATCTATTCTATTTTCTTCACTTTTACTATCACGCAAGTCAACGCTTGAGCCAGTTCGTAGCTAATCAATGCTAGTCTAGAAACTTTTTTCAATAAAAGCAAATATTTTTTCTTTTCAAATTGATAAACAAAAGTTATTAAGAAGTTTTTTGAGCCGAAGTCATAATCCTACGTGAAAAAAATAGCGAACATAAATAATATTCTGCCTTATGAGACTCGGCTGGAATGACAGAAAATTTTGCCCGAAATATAAGTTTAATATCAGATGCCAGCGCTTATTTTTATGCCTCCCACGAACTGAGTCTATTATCTTAACCATTACCTGTAAAATATTTAACTTTTCCTTAACTAAAATTGTCTCGATTTAATCAAAATAATTCGCCGTTTATATATTAGACTACGGTGTCTGTACGTAATTTTCATTGTCCGAAATAGTAATAGTTTACATCGGTTAGATTAGAGAATTTCAAACATCGCTCGCCTCTTAGCAAAACTTGAGGAATAAAAATGCTTAAGGCTATAGCTTTTGCTTGGTTATTGCTGTTTTTTGGCGATTTCCTCTCTACTTTTTTTACCACGTACCCGAACATATTTTTGGTAGCCTGCATTTAAGAACACATCATTGTGCAAAGAAAGACTTTCGTCATTACGCGATTTTGGCATTAAATTATCAAGTGATTTTGGACGGGGTATTAGGTGCTTTACCATACCTTTTAGTTGCAGCAATTTTTTGGTCTTTTTCTCCCATCGGTGTTATTTGCGGGCTAATTTTTGGTCAGTTTCATGTCTGGTGGAGACATACTACTATCCTGAATTGGCAAACTCCAAAGTTCGTGACCTTGTTGTGCCAAGCTTTATTTATCACCACACCAGAACAACACTGGCTCCACCATCAAAAAATTAATGCAGGCTTTGGTGATATTTTTACATTCTTTGACCAACCCGCAAAAGTTTGGTTGTGCTGGTTGCGGTTACGCAGATTATATTTTAAAGCGCATTAAAAAGCAGAAGCAAGGAAAAATTAATCTACGGCAACTTGATACGAATATCGTAGTTTATTTGTTTAACCCCTTGATAGTTGGGAGGGGATGTGCAATAATCTAAACTTAATCAGGTAATACGGTAATCCGATAAGCTTACCGTAGATTAAAATTATCGTAAGGTGGTTTTGATGACCTAATACTGTTGTCATTGCATAGTCAAGTTGATGCCTCGTCCATTGTGGTAGATGGGAGTCTCTACCCCATCTGCTGCTTTCTTCAATTACAGGACTTACGCATTGAAAACCTGAAACCTCGATCTGAACTAACCCCCCTTAAGAAGGGGGGAATCTATAAGGCCCCCTTTTTAAGGGGGTTGGGGGATCTCTTCTGCGTAAGTCCTAAATTAAATACTTTAGACTTAACAGCTTTCCTTTTGCTTGTTGTGGCAGATGGATTTGACTTTATTCATCTGCTATTTTCTTAGCTCAAAATTTCACAATTAGCTCATGTAATTATCTATCTTTATTTTTAGCTTCTGTGTATCTAGTAGTCTGTTTTCATTTGCATCAACCCATCAAATCCTGGACTGCACAGTGCCAATTCTAAGTGTTCTCCTTATCTGCTAGTGGTAGATGGGTGAAATATCCCATCTACTGCTTTCCCCATCAAAGGATGAAAATTATGAACTTTTTAGGTGCAAATCATGAATCTTCGCTTTGCTTATTGGATTCCTAGCAGCAATAATGTATCAGTTATTAGCAACATCTTCAATAGCACTAACTGGAATTTTGATTGTAATACTCAACTAGCTCAAACAGCAGAAGCGGTAGGTTTTGAATATGCTATATTGCAAACCCAATCAGTTGGTAAATATGGTACAGATAGCCAACTCGAAGCGTTAACAACAGTAGTAGGACTAGCAAAATATACAAAACGATTGAATGCGATCGCATCGGTACATCCAGGGTTATGGCATCCTGCTACGGTTGCGAAGATGGCTACAACTATAGATTTTGCTACTAACGGTCGTTTCTGTTTGAATGTGGTGACTGGTGGATTTAGCGATGAATTTCTCAATCAACGTTACAATCGTAGCGATGAATTTATCCGTGTCATTAAAGGGATGTGGACGGAGGATAAATTCCAATTTCACGGCGATTTTTACTGCGTTAATAGCAATTCCAACAAACCGCAGATACTTACTCATCCGCACCCAGAAATATTTTTAGGGGGTAACTCAAAATCGGCTCGACGTTTGGCTGCTGGTGTTTGTGATTGGTATTTCCTCAATGGCAATACAGTCGAAGGAGTACGCGAACAAATTGCTGAAGTTTCTGGATTAGCTTGTCGTCAGGGAAGAAGGGTTAAGTTCGGTTTGAATGCTTTTGCGATCGCTCGCAATACGTCCGCTGAAGCGCACGCAGTTTTAGAAGAAATTCTCACTCAAGCTCAAGAGCAAGAAGTGAAAAAATTTCCGAACATGGTGAAATCGAAGGGAGTTTCAAAGCACCAACACCAAGAAAGATGGGCTAAGTCTGATTTCTCAGACTTGGCAGAATACAGCGATGGTTTCAAAACAGGATTAATTGGTACTTACGAGCAAGTAGCTCAAAAAATTCGTTACTTCCAAGAAATTGGGGTCGAGATGATTCTTTGTAGCTTTTGGGATTATAAGCACGATTTATCAACGTTCGGTCGCAATGTTATTTCTTCGGTGCGAGAAATGGAAACTCGTCATTTAGAGGAATTGGTTGCTTAGTTAAACCATAGGAGGTTTTATTGATGTTATTTCAACGATGGGAAAAAGAATTAGTCGAAGGTACACCTTGGGATATGCCAGTAAATCGGATTGATTGGAGTTCGTACTGGTGCGATTGCTGGGAAGCAGCGAACCAGACTAGAAATGTTAGCTATAAATCCAAAATTTTTAAAGTCAACCGAGTGGATATCGCACCATCCCAAAATTTATAGACCCTGCTAGTGGTTCATAATGAGTCAGATCCCCGACAACTTTTACGGATGCCATTAGCGAATAGAGGTTGAGTCCCCTCCGAAGCGTCCAAAATCACCCGTAGGGGCGCAAGGCCTTGCGCCCCTACAGACCGTGGAATCACGCAAAATCCTTATGTGAGGGGTCATACACCTGAATCGCCAGCAGTATCCGTAAAAGAAGTCGGGGATCTAGCCCTCACGCGCAAACAGCTTAATCGAGGTATTTTTATGTATTGCATGTAACAAAATCTTGACAAAACAGAGGCTGCATTATTATTGTTCAAAGTATTTAAGGCTAGTAAGAATCAGCCTTTGAGCAAAACTGGTGCTAACAGTCACTGCCTCAAATCTAAAAAGTTTCTAAAATCTACTGCTTATCAATCGAGAAAAAGTAGATTTATTTATTGCTTTTTTAATCGCATACCTGTAAGATTTATGACACATATAGAAGTGCGGTATCCCTACCGGAAAGCCGTAGATTATAGGATAAAAGGTTATGAAATTCTGGCAAAACCATCAGAAACAATGGGGTACTAGGTTGAAGCTAAGTTCGGTCAAAGGTTTTGTGTCGCTGTCTTTGGTCGCGGCATTTTTGAGTATTGCGATCGCAGCTTGTTCTGGTGGTGGTGGGGGTAATACTAGTGAAAGTCCCACGACTCCCGGTGCTAGTCCAGTATCTGCCAATAAACAGAATGTGGAAATAACTTTGGTTTCCTTCGCTGTGACTAAAGCAGCCCATGAAGCGATTATTCCTAAGTTTATCGAAAAATGGAAGCAAGAACAAAATCAAACCGTCACCTTTAAGCAAAGTTATGGAGGTTCGGGTACCCAAACCCGTGCGGTGATTGATGGTTTAGAAGCGGATGTAGTTCATTTGGCTTTGGCACTAGATACCCAAAAGATTGAAAAAGCTGGATTAATCCAACCAGGATGGGAAAAAGAAGTTCCCAATGATGGTATTGTTTCCAAGTCGGTTGCGGCTTTAGTGACGCGAGATGGTAATCCCAAGGGTATTAAAACTTGGGCAGATTTAGGGAAAGATGGTGTCAAATTCATTACCGCTGACCCCAAAACGTCCGGTGTTGCCCGATGGAATTTCCTCGCGTTATGGAATTCAGCCATAAAGAGTGGTGCAGACGATGCAAAAGCCACTGAATTTATAGCTAAAGCTTATAATAATGTGCCTATCCTCACTAAAGATGCTCGTGAAGCGACTGACGCATTCTTTAAGCAAGGACAAGGAGATGCCCTGATTAATTACGAAAACGAAATTATATTGGCAGAACAAAAGGGAGAAAAGGTATCTTATGTTATCCCGGATGTGAATATCTCGATTGATAATCCCATCGCAGTGGTTGATAAGAACGTCGATAAGCACGGCAACCGGGAAGTCACAGAAGCTTTTGTTAAGTATCTGTTTACACCCGAAGCACAGCAAGAATTTGCCAAATTGGGATTCCGGTCAGTGGATGCGACAGTCGCCCAAAATAAGGAAATTTCTGGTAAATATCCCCAAGTAAAAACTCTGGGTACAGTCGCTGATTTTGGCGGTTGGAGTGAGGTGCAGAAGAAGTTCTTCGCAGATGGAGCCATTTTTGACCAAATTCAAGCCAAAAAGAAAAACTAATTGGTAATTGGTTGTGGGGAATGGTTGATGGGTAATATTCTCCCTCCTTCCTCACTCCCAAATCTATGCCGCGTTTGGGTAATGCTTAAAAAAAGAGTCTTTCTTTGTGCCCTTTGCGTACTTTGTGGTTCAAAAAGAAGTTTTCTACCACAAAGGACACAAAGGACACGTAACGCGAAGCGTATGCCGAAGGCTAGGAAAGAAAAAACTAGTTATTTTAGACGAGTTTTTACCCATGAAGACACGGGTAATCCCAACTCCTAACTCAAAAAATCAAACACTTATGGTTGTATCATCTCCCTCAAGCGAGTCACAGCGCATAAATCCTCGCCCAAAAAAACCACCTGTCTGGAACAACATAGTACATCAGATATTTCAGGCTAATTGGACTTGGAAAATAACATTTTTCTACCTAACGGTAATGTTATTTATCCCCATCCTGGCGATGTTCCTGAAAGCAAGTACCGAATCTCCCGCTGACTTTTGGAGAATTGCTACTAGTCCAATTGCTCTATCTGCTTACGAAGTTACATTTGTCACAGCGATATTTGCGGCTCTGCTCAACGGGATTTTTGGAACTTTGATTGCTTGGGTCATGGTGCGCTACGACTTCCCGTTGAAACGAGTCATTGATGCATCCATAGATTTACCGTTTGCGCTGCCAACATCGGTAGCAGGTTTGACATTAGCAACGGTGTACAGCGATAACGGTTGGATTGGTTCGCTTTTACCCTTTAAGGTCGCATTTTCCCGGACTGGGGTAGCGGTAGCGATGATATTTATCTCCTTACCCTTTATTGTCCGGACTGTGCAACCAGTCCTTCAGGAATTAGAAAAGGAAGTAGAAGAAGCTGCTTGGAGTTTGGGTGCTTCTAAATTGCAAACTTTCATCCGAGTAATTGCACCACCGTTATTCCCGACAATTTTAACTGGTGTTGCATTGGGATTTTCCCGTGCGGTTGGGGAATACGGTTCAACGGTAATTATTGCTTCTAACACACCCTACCAAGATTTGATTGCACCTGTACTGATTTTCCAGCGTTTGGAACAGTATGACTATTCGGGTGCAACAGTGATTGGGATTGTTTTGCTGACAATTTCATTAATTTTGCTGCTATTGATTAACCTCTTGCAAGCTTGGGGAAGACGTTATGACGCGAGATAAAAATGCGACTGGTTTTAATTGGGAAAAGTTCACTCCGGCAATTTTGATTGGCATTGCGATCGCGTACCTTGTTTTAGTATTATATATACCTGCACTCAATGTCTTTTTCCAAGCTTTTAGAAAGGGTGTGGGGCCATTTCTGAGCAACTTGACGCGAAGTAGCTTCCTTCATGCAGCTTGGTTAACGTTAATACTAGCGACGATTGCCTTACCTTTAAATACAGTATTTGGTTTGTGTGCAGCTTGGGCGATCGCACGTAATAAATTTCCCGGTCGCGCTTTTGTATTAAGTCTGATTGACCTGCCTTTTTCGATTTCGCCTGTAGTTGCAGGTTTAATGATAGTGTTGCTTTACGGGCGCAATGGCTGGTTTGGTGGCTGGTTGCAAGCACACGATATCAATATTATTTTTGCATTTCCCGGTATGGTGCTGGCAACATCGTTTGTAAGTATGCCATTTGTTGCCCGTGAAGTCATCCCAGTATTGGAAGAACTAGGTAAAGACCAGGAAGAAGCAGCGAAAACCTTGGGTGCAAACGAATGGCAGATTTTTTGGCGAGTTACTTTACCGAATATTCGCTGGGGTTTACTTTACGGTTTAATTTTAACCAATGCTAGGGCAATGGGTGAATTTGGAGCAGTTTCTGTGGTATCGGGAAACATCGCCGATAAGACTCAAAGTTTACCATTGTTTGTCGAAGATGCCTACAAGCAGTATGAAACCGAAGCAGCTTTTTCTGCTGCGGTATTACTAGCACTGCTTGCTGTTGTAACTTTGATATTGAAGGAGATTTTGGAACGCAAAACCCGCATTAAAGAAGTGGAGTAGGAATTAGTCCATGTAGAGACGCGTGCATAAAGCGTCTCTCTAGGAGTTATGAGTTTTTATCGGGGAGAAATTTTACTATGACTAACGACACGCTTACACAAAAACGAATTCGCGTCCGAATTCCTAGAGATTACCACCAAGAACCTGTAATTTCTCGACTGGTATCTGACTTTGGCTTAACAGTAAATATTACCGCAGCGGTTCTTGGTGCGAATGCTATTGGTGATGGTTGGTTTGATTTAGGTTTGCAAGGTTCAGCTACACAAATAGAAAATGGACTAACCTATCTTAAAAAGTTAGCATTGGAAGTTTGGGATAATAACCAAACAGATATTTGGTAAATGTTAAGCATTGAATTTGCATATGATACGCGGGCAACATGCCCGCACTACAATACTTGACTCAAATTAGGATGTATAAATTAAAAGATCATCAGCTTATAACCATGCTCAAGTAAATTTGCTAAAACTCTAACTATTTATGCTGTTAGGATGAACAATAGTAATTCCTTCAACTTCTACAAAGTCCTTTGGATTTAAAGTCAGAATATGACTGATGTTATAGGCAAGCGCTACTGCTTGTATGCGTAAATCGTGGGTGCGTTTCCCTAAAATCTTATAAGTTGTAGCAAGGCTCAACCAAATACGAAATATATCCGGTGTTTCTTCCAATAACGAGAACTGATTTATTAACATTTGCACCGCTCGTTCGGTTTCTTCTGGTGTCCATCCTAATCCATTTACAGCTACAGGACGAGTGGCTACAACCCAGAATTCAATTAAAACTTGAGATGTAATAAAACATTGATGGTTATTAGATATTAAATATCTTATTGTCCGGTCTACAAGATTGTAATCAGGTGAAGCTATATCCCTGGAGCGTAAAAGGATATTGGTATCTAATAGATAATCGGTCATACTTACAAATCGTAAATATTTTCTCGGCGCAGAGCTTCATCGGAGAGGTTAGCATGGCTTTTTGGTGCTTTGTCTATCCACTCTTGCCAAAGAAATAATTTCTCTTCTGGTGTTTGAGGTTTACTAGTTAGTAACGTTAAATGCTGATTACTAAGCTTTTCTCGAAAAAGTTTTTGCTCTTCAGGGGAGAGCTTTAGTACCACTTCAACCAGAGAGTTAACAAGTTGTACATTCATTGTTGTGTATACGATTTCCTACAGAACGTTACGCGATAGGCTTTAGCCCCGCTCTTCGATGTCGCTTTATTATAATATCGCATCACAATATGGGGTGTGAGTATCAACGGGTGCTGTTCTTGATGCGAAAACTGGTTTGCTGACATGGACACCTGACTACTCGCAAGCTGGAATTTACGCTTCTCATTGAGATTATCGCATCTGATGGTAATAAGTCGGTAACTAAGTCGCTTGCATTAACAGTTGATAATACTAATCAAGCACCTATATTTACACCACTTGCTGTTCAGTACGGGCAAGAAAACAATGGGGTTACATTCAAGAAACAGTATTCCCACAGATATTCAACAAGCAATTGAAAATCGTAGTGTCGCTACTTAACTCAAACTAACGTCACAAATTTGACGTTTCGGCGAAGAGTGAACTCCAAAGCAAAACTGCGAAAGTAACTGCATGGCAGATAATAGATTTGAAATCGCCGACTGTATGACAGACAAGTGATTTAAAGAAGGTAACTGTATGGCAGACAATGTTTTTTAATCGTGGTTTGTATGGCAGACAATTGATTTAAAGCGGGTAACTATATGGTAGACAATATTTTTAAATCGCCGACTGTATGGCAGACAAGTGATTTAAAGTGGGTAACTGTATGGCAGACAATAGCTTGGTTGATTTTAGCTTTGGGAATGTAAGGAGCGATCGCGCTCTTGATACAGTATCTTACGATGTTACTATTAATCCAAGTTGTTAGTTATAGATTTAAGCGATCGCACATGGTCACTGAAGTTAGAAAATCCCTTCCAGGAAGAAAATTAGGAGGGGTATATATTAGCAGCGTGCGCCTTCGCGCAGTCGCTTGTTCGATTAAACTTGCTGGGATAGCCGCTTCTATTGCTTTGAATATCTCAGTACTCTGTATCTTGGGAGACAAAACGCGAGAATTCTTTGAGATGCACCGTACTTGATTCCCATTTTTGGAAACAATAACTAATTTACAACTCTTTGAGCCTTAACTAAACCGTATTGATATATAGGGTACGTTCTCGTCTACCTTTGCTGAATAAACCTAGTCAATAAATCTTCCTTAGATAAACTTGATAGTTGTAGTAGTAAAGAACTAAATTCAGTCGGTGGTAACGCTAATAAAGGTTCAATAATTACAGCTAGTTGTGGTTCTACAGTACCGAATCGAACTCGAAGTAAGTTTTCAATAATCGTGCGGCGTTCATTTATTTCTCCTTGTTGTATCCCTTCTTGTCTACCTTCTTGTCTACCTTGCTGTATAGCTTCTGCCAAACGTTGTTCATAAATCGGCGATAACTGCATAACTAACTCCCTATCTTCTACATCTAAACTCTGATTTAATTCTAAAGTAGTTTTCAAATTTGCTAATAAATCTATCGCTTTGCTGCGTAAAGGATTGTTAATATCCAACGCCTGCACTTCCCCAATTGCTCGTTTCTGTACTCTACCCTTACCCAATAATCTTAACCAAAGTGTTTCTGGTGTTACTGGTAATTGATGAATTACAACTATAGCCCCACGCCAAGATTCATCAAAAAAATAAATTCCACTACCCCATTCCAGTTCATCTAATTCGCCCCCAAATCCTTCTAAAAAATCTTTGCTAGCTGTAGGGGACAAAATCCATAGTCGAGGTAAAGAATCTTCATCTATCGAAGTATTATTACGTTTTGCCTCACGTTCAAAGCGCGTACAAGTATCAAACAACTTAGTCGAACAACTGCGAACTTCAGATTTTGTTGGTGCATTACGGAAAGGTTCAATCAATGCTTTTGTTTCCGCAAATCTTCCTAGTAAACCTAAGATTTCTTTATCAATTTGAGGGTCAGCATTTGGTACAAAATAAACGTCTATTTTACGTATTTCTCCGGCGACATCTTTACTTGTTTCTACTGACCCTAATGGTGATAATAATTCTTTAAAATAGTCCTTGGCGAAGGTATCATAAGGAAATCTAGTCATTTTTGTTGGCAGATGCACTATCGAATATATACTACCATATGTATGACCCAGGGCAAACGCATCTTGTCAATAAGAAGGACTCAATCTCAATAAAGGCTAAATGAATTGCATTAATGTTTGCTTATTGACAAGAATTTAGGCGATCGCTTTGACTGGTAGAAAATCAATCAAACGGTAAATTATGATTTTTTCGTCTTTACATGAATAAGTTTTTTTGTCAAGACTAATTTAGATGCGTTTGCCCTGATGTATGACCGCTACCAGTGCAGGATGCAATGATAGCAATATCTTTTAAAGTTGAGGAGAAATTAGCGAATTGTTGCGTTGTTAAGTTCGTTCCAAGTTCTCACAACAAGCTTTAAGCTATTTGGCAGATTCTTTTGCGAAATATCGCTGTATTGAACTGTACCGCTGGGACTTGTGAGGGTGTAAACAATGTAATCAGCCGCACCAGTCGATGTCGGGTAAGCAATATTATTGAACTCTTCTTCGCGCTGTTCTAATACTTGTTGAAACTGCTGCATTTGTTGCTGGGAAATGCGATAAACTCTGCGGTCAGAATCATTAGTATCGCCCCTACGGATGCTAATCAAACGACCATCATTCAACAACACTGTCTCGTAAGTTAAACCAGCAAAACCACCGCTACTAATTTGGCGGAAAACTACATCACTTCCCAAGCGAGGTGGTAACTCACTGGCAGGAATTGGTACAGTTTTTACACTACCATTGTCAGCAATTTCACTCTTTTCTTCATCAAACCTGATAGCCGTTGCCTCACCAACGCGGTAAACCAAGCGTTGTTGCCCGTCGCTAACTGTAACTTGCCAACCAGGAACTACGATTTGGGCACATGAAACCCCAGGTTTGCGAATACCCAAACATGCATCCGGCCATTGTTTGCGTTGTGCTTCAACAATTTGGAGACGCGAAACGGGTTTTCCTGACTGTCGCGAAGCTTGTGCTAAAATGCGCTCGGCGATATCTTTGGGTAAGTTGGCAGTATTATTTGGGGTATCGCCTTTAACATCACCACCAGCTAACTTGATTTGCGAACCTTTGCTATCGGTTTCATAAATTAACCGCTTTCCATTACCCGTTACAGTCACTTCCCAACGCGATAAATCTTTACTACTACAAGCATCGGGGGAAGACAATGTTAGACATTCATCCAGAATTTGCCTGCGTTTGTATGAGACGATATCTAGGGATTGTTTGGGCAAGCTTAAATATTCTGAAGCTTGCGATCGCACTGCGTTAGCAACACCCTTGGGCAATCCTTCATCTGACAGTTGTAAGCGACCACCGTTATCATTGCTAAAATAAACCCAAAGGTCTTTTTCGCTTGCTACTTCAACTTTCCAGGAGAATTTTAGCGGACCAACAACGCCACATCCAGGAACGTTAACAGGACAATCGGATACATCTAGCCACTCCCCGCTTTTAAATCCAGCAATTGATAGGTATTTAACAGGTATTCCTGATATTTCCGCAGTCCGTTTTAAAGCAGCATCTGCAACAGCTTTTGGTAATTTGATATTACTCGCAGCTAAATTCAGTCGAACTTCCGAAGCATCGGTTTTTGCATGATATACCAAACGTTGTTTTCCAGCTTCGACGGTGACTTTCCACGCACGACCTATATCTCTGGTGCAACCTTCACCGGGTTTCGGCAAACCCAAACAACTACTACCATTGACATTAACTTCTTCTGCATCTACAACTCGTAATTCTGAAGTTGGTAAATTAGTGTATTTAGATGCAGCTTTTAAAACTACCTGACTAACCTTTTGGGGTAATTTTTTGTTATTGATTCCGCTAGCAGCTAGATTAATCCGCACAACAGAACCTCTAACGTTGGTGTGGTAAACCAAAGCTTGTCCTTTCGTACCAACAACAACCCGCCAACCAGGTACAATAGCTTGAGAACAAACAGTATCATTATCAGCTATTTCCAAACAACCATTTTTCCAATCTCGTTTTTGAGCCTGGATAATTGTTAGTTGCGTAACTGATACATTCAAACGACGCGATGCGGCATTAAGAACAGCCTCGCGGACTTTCTCAGGCAATTTTTGGGCATTGTTGTTATTCGCAGTCGTGCGACTGTTAACGCGCAATAGGCGACCAGTTCTATTAGTATGATAAACCACATTTTGGCTACCATCTGAAGCTACAACTCTAAAACCAGGGACTAACGCTTGCGTGCAAAGTTCGCCAGATTTAGGTAATTCTAAACAGCCATTATTCCAAGTTTGTGGTGCGTATTCAACAATATCTATATTACTGGGTAAAATACCTTGCCGACGCGATAAATCTCTGATAACTGCATTCGCAACTGAACGAGGTAATTCTCCAGAACGTGTATTTTGTGTAATGACATTACTGGTGGTTTCCACTGTAGAGTTTACAGGTGTAGCAGTCGCACTCTTGAGTAGCGTCATTCCACTAGTAACCGACAAAATACCAGTTAATACAAAGGCAGCAAGCACTTGTCTTTGATTTGTGATAGAATTAATTTTGAAATCCATTTTCATAGCTCGATAACGCAATAAATAATTAGTCAGCAGTTATTTGTCATTAGACAGTAGTTATTTGTCATTAGTCATTAACAAAGAACAAATGACGAATGACCAACAACAAATGATACAAGGTAAATTACAAGTAACAAAAAAATCTTTCAACCCACACTTCAACTGTTCGGGATGAAACTGTAAAGTCAACTTGTTTCGGCAGATGTGAAAATAGACGCAAGCCTACTTATTCATTGTTCCTGTATTTTTACAAGAATTTCGTACAGAACGAGTAGGCTTTACATTATTTATATAATGATGCATTAAAAAGCAAATATAATCACTATCAGTAATTTCACGCAATCAAACTGAAACTGGCTGCCTTTCCGATAACTGAACTGTATGCGTATCAAATCGCAGCGTACATGCAGCCCAATCCTTCAAATCGGGTGCCAACCAAACCAGCTTTCGCAAAATATCGTCATTCACCCACAAAACTAAAGGAAACTGAAATTTTCGCAACTCATCGCGCATCAAATTTGTAGAGATAATGAGTTGGTTAATTGCCGTAACCGATTCTAAACCCCTAACCATCAATGCTTCAGGCTGACTTTCACCCAAGGTCGAAGCGATATTTGTATACAGCGTCTCTGCTGTTGGGGGTAAGACAATTTCTTTAATATCAACTGGGGAAAATTCCTTTAACAAACTCAGAACATCTTGCTGTCGGGAATTCGAGTTACAGCAAGCTAAAAGCAGTGAAAATTCGCCATCCGCAACCATTATCGCCCTCGCTAGCGTCTTGATGGCAGCTGTGGAGTTGACAGCGTTTAGTTGTGAATTCACTAGACTTATCATTTGAGATGCCCCGGACTGATAATTAGAACGACAAAAGAACAACAAAAATATCACCAAAATTACTCAAAATACTCACAGCTAAAGTAGGCAGGCGAGTAATTTTGATGACATTGTATTTGGGATAACCTTAGGTCGATTTTAATCAGGGTGTCAGATTTGGGGGTGGGGTGCATAACCCCGCATGAAAAAGAGGGAAGGGGAGAGG
>CAXTCQ010000088.1:0-28670 GCA_964242965.1 uncultured Calothrix sp.
ATTTTCCACTTCCCGGTCCCCCACCCTGAAAACCCTCATAGGAAGAACGCGACGAATAAAAAATCCAGACACCTTGCGAATCATACTGACCAGATAAATTAGTCCCCGCACGCGACGAATAATTACTACCCGGATTCGGCGATCGCAAAACCAGCGACGAACTAGCACTCATCGCCCCAGAAATAGTTGCGATCGCAAAAACAATAGTCCCAGCAGATAAAATCTTAACTAACATCTTCATTCCCCTTTGCGCCTCTGCGTCTTTGCGCGAGGCAAAAATATTTACTTTCCACCCAACTCAACCGCATCCACAGCAAAAAGCGTGCGAGCCTTATCCCTAACTATAAGCCGCGTCTTATCAATCGGCTGGTCAGGAGACACCTCAACATGAAAACCATAAGAACCGCGTTGCGCCAATATAAAATATTTCTCTAACTGCGCCGTAGCTTTCTTAAACTTTCCATCGTCTTTCTCGACGCTAACATTAACTATTGCAGACTCAGCATATATTTGTTCGCCATACTCATTATTAATAAAAAAACACAATTCCAACTGCTCTGGTGTGGTTTCATCAGCTTCGACTTCAACTTTGAGACGAACGAGATTATCTACACCACCAAGAGTAGCGCGTCCGGTAAGGTCGCTATCGTCAATTTTTTCAGAAATAACTTTTTTGCCAGCCTTACCAACCGCTAACATCGTGATAATCGCCAACACAAACGAACCGATAGTGCCAAGCCAGAGGTAGCCACCATCCATTACCCCACTTTTGACATTGACTTGAAAATTTACAGGTCGGTCGAGTTCTTTTCCTGCCACAGTACCATATTCGAGCAGTGCGATCGCAACTGTCAAATCCTCATCTTGCTTGCCGCGAACATCCAAACCACCAAGAGTATCAGACTCAGCCCAATCTCCCGATTCTCCTTCTTCATTCCAAGTCCCCGTTTCATTCCAACCTTCTTTAATACCCGATACAATAATTTTCCCAGCTTTGTCGAGAAGTTGGATTTCAAACGTCACCCATTCATTTGTGCGAATTAGCGCTTCAGCATCAACACGCAACGCACCCAGCGAATTTGCACGCAATTTTACTGGCTGTAACTTTACAGGTTCATCATCACTTACCGTTACATTTTGTGACAATAAAGTACTTTGAAAGAATGGCGAAAAAATCAGCATTAGCAACGTTAACAGCCACGTACCAAGTGCCAAATGCGCCCACCACTCAATAAAGCGTCCAGTTCGTTTGGGATTTATAGTTTCTGTCATACATGTTTTTTAAGGCACAATAATTGAAAGTTATTCCATCATAACCACTTAATTTTAATTGAATTTATATTTATCGCTCGAAGGTATTGATTTTACTAGCGAAGACGCGATTTTATTAGCAAAAATTAATAATTTTTATCAGTATAAATTCGGTTTCTAAATAACGTGCCAATAACTAATGTAGGGGCACAGCAATGCTGTGCCCCTACGACTGTACCTAACGCTATACTAGGAACTAACCTTTAACGCACACAACTTGTTTTAATGTCGCAACTACCTCTACTAAATCCGATTGGTTAGACATTACGGACTCAATTGACTTATAAGCAGCAGGAATTTCATCCAAAACACCTTCATCCTTACGACATTCCACACCCGCAGTTTGCTGAACTAAATCATCAAGAGTGTAAGTATTTTTCGCCTTATTTCTTGACATCAACCTTCCCGCACCATGCGAACAGGAACAAAAGCTGTCAGCACAACCTTTACCCTTAACAATGTAGGATTTTGCCCCCATCGAACCGGGAATAATGCCGTAGTCGTCTTCTTGTGCGCGTACAGCACCTTTACGGGTTACGTACACTTCTTCACCAAAATGCACTTCCTTCTCAGCATAATTATGGTGACAATTAACCTCAAGTAAAGGTTTTATTGCCTTTCCACCTGCTAAATGCTTCTCGACGATACGCTTAAACCGTGACATCATCACATCGCGGTTCATCTTGGCATAGTTTTGCGCCCACTGTAAATCGTTCCAATATGCCTTAAATTCATCGGTTCCAGCAATAAAGTAAGCCAAATCAGGGTCGGGTAACTTATTACCAGCCATTTTTGCCAATTCTCGTGCGGTACTAATGTGGCACTGGGCAAGCTTATTACCGATATTGCGCGAACCGGAATGCAGCATCAACCAAACCTGGTTTTCAGTATCGATACACACCTCAATAAAGTGATTACCTCCACCCAACGAACCCAATTGACGCATAGCTTTCGCTTCCAAATCTTGCACCCCTTTGTGCAAGTTGTTGAAATCACCCCAGCGCTGCCAATTAGTAACAGCTTTTTCTACGTCTTGGTTTTCGCTGAAACCAGTAGGAATTGCTGCTTCGATATCCAAACGAATTTTTTTGAGTTTACCTTCGAGTTGGTCGCCATTAAATGGGGTTTTAATTGCAGACATCCCGCAACCAATATCCACACCGATTGCAGCAGGAATTACAGCCTCTTTCGTGGCAATTACTGACCCAACTAACGCTCCTTTACCCAAATGAACGTCAGGCATCAATGCCACATGCTTAAAAACGAACGGCAATGAAGCTACATTTTTTGCCATCTTGGTTTCGTCACTTCCCAAGGGATGATTTGCCCAAGACAGTACGGGAGAAGGTGCAGACAGTTCTAATTTTTCGTAAGCCATATTGATATTTTCAGTTTTAGATTCTAAATTAAGATTTTTATTTTTTACTCGCAGTTAGCATTTTTCTAGTTTAGTAAGCAAGCATCGAAACGTAAACCTTTTGTATTACAATTGTAGTATGAGGCGTTGGCAAGTGTCAAGTTATCATCAAACTGATAGAAGTAAATATTGATAACGTATATTACAATTTGTAAAGATACGCTTGTCTTCAAAATTGCCCGATAAAGTCTAAAAAAGTCTATGGGAATTCATCAAGATACAATCTGGGAAAGGTTTTTGTCGCCTGTAGTCCGACTTCTAATCGACGAAGGGGCGTTACGTCGGTATGCAGAAAGTGTAGATTGGGAGAGAGAATGCGCGAGTATTCAGCGGGCAGATGTAGTCACACCGGCATACTACAGCAGCCAAAATTTTCACGGCATTAAAGGAGGATACCTGACTTCGGGTGCAGCAGTAACTTACGATGCAGTTACTCAATACGTTTTGCCACCGAATGAAACTTGGATTCGTCAAGGTTTGATTGATGCAGTCAAAGTCCATCCACGACGCATACTCGATTTAGGTTGCGGTACGGGTTCCACAACTTTGATGTTAAAGCAAGCTTTTCCAGAAGCTGAGGTAATCGGTTTAGATTTGTCACCATACATGTTAGTCAGGGCTGAACACAAAGCGATTTCCTCTGGTTTAGATATAAACTGGCGACATGGGAATGCTGAAAAAACCGGATTTCCCGATGCAAGTTTCGATTTAATAACTGCATCGTTATTATTTCATGAAACACCAGCATCGGTATCGCAAAATATCCTCTTTGAAAGCTTGCGTTTGCTAACAACTGGCGGACAAATATTAGTATTAGATGGCAGTCAAAAGACATTGCGACAAGTCGAATGGCTCAATCAAGTATTTGAAGAACCCTATATTCATGATTATGCCAATGGAAGTGTAGATGCATGGATGGGTGCAGCAGGTTTTGAAGCGGTACAAACTCATGATGTTTGGTGGATACATCAAGTCACCAGCGGTGCAAAACCTCTTTCCAAAAATCAAAGCGTCCACCACAATCTACGTCAATATGTTCCGAATATAGAGAATGCAGGTAACTTAGGTTTTCCTTCACCCGCATTTGAGACGAATGATTAGATTTTAGAGTAACTTCGGCTATTCGCAATTTAGATCCATTTGCGCTTATTCGTAACTGTCCGTTATTCAGATATTGCACCTTTACGAATCAACCACAAATACTTATAATCAGCAGTGACCAAATTGACCAATAACCCATTTCTAATTCCAGTCCATTTTAATGGACTTATGCTATGAGACTGGGACTTATAGTCCCAGGTGGACGAAACCGAAGTCAAAAGGTATGTAACAATTTTTACGTTTATCAACCCAAGTCAAAATGATTATAGATTTTAATAGTTAAAAATTTAGTCATGGTGACATATCAACCCCAGTAGGAGCGGGGAACCCAAACGCCCTCACTTACAATTATCATATCCCCAATTTCCCCTTCCCACTTTTTTAATCGAATGAGTTTAAAAGCAGTTTTATTTGACTTTAATGGCATTATCATCAACGATGAGCCAATCCACGAAAAACTATTTACGCAACTCCTGATTGAGGAAAACCTCACTCTCAAACCAGGAGAATATAAAAAAGTTAGTTTAGGAAGAAGCTCGCGCACTTTTTTACGCGACCTACTTGCTAGTCGTGGTAGAGTCGTCAAGGAAGGTTACATAACTCAGTTACTACTAAAAAAAGCACTCAATTATGCCCAAGAGTTAGAAAAACTCGAAAAATTGCCTTTTTATCAGGGATTAGACGATTTAATTTTTCAATTACGCTCCAAAGGATTAAAACTCGGTTTAGTTACTAGCGTTATCCGTAAAGAAGTCGAAATAGTATTTAATTATAATCCTACCTTGGCAGAACACCTTCAAATTCTAGTCACAGGTGACGACGTTACTTCATGCAAACCCGACGAAAATGCATATTTTCTTGCTATTGAACGTCTCAATCAAGAATTTCCCGATTTAAATCTTCAACCACGCGAATGTTTGGCAATCGAACACAATCCAGTAAGTATCCAAGCTGCCAAAGGTATAGGAATGCAAGTTTTGGGTGTTGCCAATACTTACCCTTTTCATATGTTGCAGCGACAAGCCAATTGGACTGTAGATTATCTAATGGATTTAGAACTCGAACGTGCCATCGAAGTATTTTCGCAAAAATAATCGCAAGTAAAATAATACCATTTAACCTTGCGAGGAAATCAGGGCAGGATTATTGCAAAACCGCTCAAGAGCGTCCATCCATTCTTTGCGGGTAGCCGGAGTCACAGAGGGGGATTGTGGCAGGTTGCTTTGAATTAGAGATTGAATATACTCCTCAACAGATATCTGAAGTGCATCGGCTTGGGCAATTAGCCGTGCTTGCATATCAGGTGGAATATTGATTGTAATCGTCATAGTTTAAAAGTTGTTGATTAATTAATGTAGTCGATTAATGTAGGTTGGGTGGAACGTAAGCGCAAAGCGCAGGCTACGCCAACGCGCTTCGCGTTCCCGAAGGGTAGTGGAACCCAACAATTATATATGTTGGATAATGTCTCCTGTTTTCTGTCTTCTGTCTTCTGTCTTCTGTCTACCCTTTTGCCTCTTCTCTCTTCTTCTATTCCTCTATTGCCTCCGTATCTCTGTGGTTCATTTTCTCCATATTCATAAAAAAAACAATATTAAAAAAATGGTTTCGTGACTGGACATTCGACGACTGGATGAATCATATTTTATTTACCCTAGCCGTCATCTTACTCATCGAGTCCTTCTTCTTGCACAGATGATTACTAAAAACTACTAATAATTGCATCCACCGATATAGCGACATCTGGAAATGCTAAAGGATAAACAGTTCCTCCCGAAAACGTGGACTTGGAAGCATAATCTCCATCTTCAGGTTCACGAAATACAATCAATACTTTCTTTTTAAGATTGACAACCCAATACTCAGAAATACCAGCTTCCGCATAAATTTTAGTTTTAGTTTCCAAGTCTTTCTCCAAACTGGAATTTGAATATTCAATTAACCAGAAAATATTCTCAGGATAAGGGTGATGCTGCAAATATTCACGTCCCAACTTTTGTACAATAGCAAGATCGGGTTCAGGTTCAGAATTATTAGGAAGTGTAATCGGTTTAGCTGGACGAACCATTGCGCTGTCACCCAACAATCTAATCAAATACGTCCCTGCTTCGGTACTAAAATAAGCATGAGGTTCTTTTTCCGGTGACATTTCAACAATTTCCCCCCTTAATAATTCTACCCGCCGATTATCCAAGATACCCGTGGCAATCATGGCGTGATACTCTTCGATTGTCCATTTAGCTACAGCTACAGTCATAATGGCAAGTCTCGATTTCAGTTATTTATTCATTATGATAACGCCAATAATTACTATAGATATACAGCAGCGATCGCTTACTCTCGCAAGCTTAGAGCAGACACTTGTAAATATTGCGACAATCAGCTTCAGTGTATTTGTACTAATTTATTTATCTAAAGGAATACGTAGGACTTAAAAAAGTAAAAATTTAAAATTTATTTGTAAGTTAAGATTGACTCAATATCATTTTATCAATAAAACTGCCTTGTTAGATAAATCAACTTTTGAATGGTACTTTACCTAATAGCTAGTACAGGTTGGCAGAAGTAAGAAGGCAGCTATGCTGAAGCGGTAAAGCTTATTTTGTCGGACTTTTGTCTGTTTGGAATGGTTGGTTTATTTCCGCCGTGCGGTACTAGTACTCCACCACATAAGCTTTGAGGGTCTATGAGATCCTCTGACGACTTGTCATAATTAATCAAATATACTATTAGGATAAAATTTAGGATTAAACAATGTGCCCTCATCAAGATAAAAATTAGATGAGAAAACCCTAAGAAAAAAAATATAGATATTTTAATAACCTCTCAGCTACAAATCATTTAATTCTTGGAAACACAGTACATTATTGTCCTTAGAGTTACAAAGGAGGGCAGAAAAGTTATGAAATTAAAATACGCTACCATTCTAATTGGCTTTTAAAGTGTAGTTTCAATTAAATCTTCTCCCAGATTAGCCTTACCTCCCTTAAATCCCTATTTTAGGTCAAAGCGATCGCAGTTTTTTTCGTATTTTCCCTAATTGGCATAGTGGTCAATTATGCTTTGCAGACTCGTCAACACCGACTAGAAAGTCTATCTGGAGGTAAGAGCAAAATTCCTCCGGTGGTTGGGCAAGAACATGTAAGAATTGGGCGTTTGTTAAGCGGTTCGGTAGTATGTTTAACCCTACTCGGAGTTGGCTTTCCAATATTTTGCAAAATGTTGGAAAATCAAGTATTTTCCAAAGAACCTTTACGGGTTATTTTTGTAATTGCCATGTACTTCGCTACAGTTGCTTCATTGTTCTTTCTTTACATGGCTAAAACCAAAAAGTGGCGAGATTAAGTTAGAAACTAAGCGATATATCTGGTCGATATCACAGACAATCATTACTGGTTGATTTACCTGAATATGAGACTTCAATATTACCCCCGCAGCATTAGCCATTGCCGCAAATTCCTCTACTAAATCATTAACAACATCATTCAAGCAACATTCTTCGCGTCGTAATATTAGAGATTGCCTATCAAATCTTGCAAGTAATAATAAATCTGTAACTAATGTTGTTAATCTTTGATTCTGACGCTGTACAGTTATCCGCAGTCATCTTTACTTGATATTGACCAGCTAATTTTTCAGATAACGCAGCTACATAATGTTTACCTTCGGCATCATAACTAAGAGGAATCGTCTTGAGTTTGCCATCGGGTAACTGAATATCAGCCGTTACTTTCGCATTCGATACTGTCTCGTGATTATCTCCTTTAAGTACATAAAAGTCTAAATGAGTTTTATTAGCTTCCTTCTCAGGCAGAAATTCTAAATGATACTTTCCAGTTTCAACAACTTGACCACCTTTGCTACTACGAGAATGGTCAGTCTGTCCGTCGCTTTTTACTACTGTTTCTGTTTTTGCAGTAGTTTCTGAGGTAGGTGTAGGGGAATTACTACTAGATTCAGAGACATTTTCTCTATTGATAGTACTCGGACCGTTACCATTTTTAATTGTGGCAACTTGCGCTAACGGTCTGTGTTTATAAATTCTGGTGAGTGACAATATTCGCAGAGGTATTTTGCTCTTTCTGCGATGATTTCTCGGATGTAGTTGGAAACCATGTTGATTCAGAAGCTAAAACCGAATTAGCATAGGTGAAAATTTGCGCTAATTCAGATATACCATCTAATTCCGCTTTTTCTTCTGATGTAATTAATCCAGATTTGTTTTTCTGTAAAAGTTCATCAGAACGAGTTTGCAACTCATCTGTAAATTTAAAAAAATTAAGATTATTGACTTTTTCAAGTTTGATTCCTGTTTCCAACCAGTATGAAGGTTCAATCATCAGCTTTGGAGTCATCATGGTTTGAACGTAGAATACAGCACTTTAATCTTAGCTTAAAGAAGTGCGATACACCTTTCAAGCGCTAGCAAAGCAGTCAACACCCGATCCAATCCTACTTGAATAAGGGAAAATAGAAACCGGGTTTCTAGCCCCCTGCTTCTAGGCAAAATTAGGGATGCTGGCATTTCGCGTCAATTTTTGCTATCGCATTCAAACAAATTGACTTAAACGAGCGATACTTCTTATTCTTATTGCGATCGCGTTACTTAAATCTTACACCTGTCCGTACAAACCACAAATACTGTATAGTATAATCATATTTTTTAAAAAGAGTCCTTTTTAAAGGACTTGTGCTGTTAGCATTGGGTTTACAACCCAATGCGGGTAGAAACGTAGTCGAGAAATCTATCCTTACTTAATTATTTTTGTGGTTTCGGAATGGTTGGCGAAGATATTAGGTTATTAATTTTATCAAATTCACAAGCACTAATTAATCGTTTTGCCAAGAGCTATCATGCCTTTTAACTTCAACCGATGTGCTAGATAAACTCGGCTGCTCACAATCATCCAAATGAACCTCTGTTTGATAATTTAACCCCTCGTTGTCATCCATATTACCTACCCTAACTAAACGCGATCGCTTACGATTTGACCAAAAACTACCCGCAGCAAATGCACCTGGGTAAAGTTTCAATCTGTCCCGTAGTTTTTATCCCCACACCAAGACGCTGACGTTTAGCAGGCTCAACTTTAATCCCCAAACGTCGAGCAGTTTCGGCATCCACCTCTATCGAACCACCAGTTTGAGTTTCATTTCCACCTTTAAATTCATCACCGTGCCCACCATGTGCCAAAACTACCGCAGGAGAAGCTAGTAACAAAATACTCAAAAATGTACCCAATATAGTATTTGATGTAGGGGCGGGGTTCCCCCGCCCTTGCCTATATTGCCTATATATTGATATCAACATTAAAGTTAAGTAAATATTCCTTACTTTTTATACCAAGCCTGCCGCCATGCCTTCATTTGCTCAATTTCAGCCTGTTGCGACGAAATAATTGTTTGAGCCAATTTCTTGATTTCAGGACGCTTGGACTTTTTCGCAGCATCGAGAGCCATAACCACAGCACCTTCATGGTGCGGAATCATTGCATCGATAAATCGCAAATCGAATTCAGCATTACTCTCACCCAAATCCATATCCATCCGCATCGATTTTATTTGTTCTTGAGACATTGGCATCATATGGTTCATCTGGGCGTGCCAAGCCACCAGCTTACTAGGTGCTTTTGGATACCATGCCTGCCGCCATTGTTTCATCTGGGCAATTTCTTTGTCTTGAGACTTAATAATTTCATCTGCCAGTTTTCTTATTTCAGGACGCTTAGATTTTTGCAGTGCCTCTTGAGCCATTGTGACAGCACCCTCATGGTGAGGAACCATTCCATCAATGAAACGTAAATCGAAATCAGCATCCGCTGGTCCCAAATCCATATTATGGCTCATACCACTATGGTTCATACCACTATGCGGCATTCCATTCTGTGTATCTTGTTGCTTATTACTCGCTTCGGTTGCTTGAGGGATTGGGGTTTGGCTTTGGGTAACTGTCGAACATGCCGAAAGTACGTTGCCGGTTATGGATGCAACAGCAACAACGGTAAACGCGAAAAGGCTTTTTTTCAAACACAGCAGTTGCATAAACTTCAAATACTCCAATAATTTATATTCCTATTCTCAACTCTCCAGTCAACTGGAATGTCAACCCTCCTCTATAAAATTTATATAGATAAATAGCAATAAAATTGCTACCAACATACTTACTACTTAAGTTATCAGCCGAAGATGAAATCAGGATGAAATTGGCGATGTTAGTCAAATTAAAATTTATGCATCTTCTGAATATGTAGCGCTTTTCAGTTGAATGAAGCACATTTCTTATACCGTTTTAATATGAAGATGCATATTATTAGCCTGCTTACAGCAGGCTTTGTTCTAGTTAGCCCTAGTCTTACAGACTAGGGCGGTCTGTGCAGCTTCACATGGAATTGGTATTACCGTCAAAATGTAGGGGCACACAGAATAGCCCCTACGACTGTACTTGACTCGACTCTCGACGCTATATTATTCGGTTTTCAGCTTCATTCCAAATAACACCCGCGTCCAATTAAATCGTTTGATAAAAATTTCATAAACCAGAAATATGCCAATAGTTGAGGCAAAGGTAATAAAAAGAAACTTCATCATTATCCCTGTTTGCCACCGCACAACATAAAATCCTAGAGGTAAAACAAAAGTTGTATGTATAAGATAAATTGGATACGAAGCTTCATTCAAATATTTAATTAACCAGTTGCTTCGATTCAAATATTTTTTAGCAAAGTTTAAAATTACAATCATCCAACATATTGTCCCCAAGCTAAGTATAATTTCAATGAAGATACTTTTCCACAGAAATGCTTCTGACGCTAGAGTAAATTCATTAATCCGCGAATAAAGATAAAACACCGTTATTATCAGCGCTAAACTTAATACAATAGTATTATTTTTCTCGATACTTTCTTCAAAGCTATTATCTAAAAAGAATATATGCCCTAGTACAAAAAATAGAAAACAGTAGACAGGATTGTAATACACAACCCCTACCATCCTTGCTAAAGTCAAAGGAATCGCGCATAAAAAAATTGCTTTCGGGTTTTGAGCTAAATAATTAGCTAACTTACCTGTAAAATCCTTGCCATTTCTTGTTTTTAAGTATTGAAACATCGGCAAACTCAGCAAGGAAAAGCAGAATAGGTAGACAATAAACCATAGATGTCCGGGTGTGAACGTACCCTTAAAGCCATCGATATGCTGAAAATCAACCCTAAAAAATAATGGGTAGTATTGATAATAAGATAAATGGATATCTGGACGGTGATGAAGGAATGCAAAATAGCCGATAGGTGGAATTAAAACAAAAATTCCAAACATCAGCGGTACAAAAAGTCGCTTCAATCGCTCAAAACAATATTCTTTTTCACTACGAGTATCTAAAGATTTTTTAGCAGCGACCCCTGCAATAAAAAAGAACATAGGCATAAACCATTGGTCGATAAAATTAATAATAAGTTCGATTTGAGAAGATGTTATTTGACTTTCAATATAGTAAGGATAGGAATGGGGGTAAAAAATCCGCGCTGCATGATAAGGTATCAGTAGCAAAGTTGCTAAAATCCTTAACAAATCTAAATCGTAACGTCTTACCGAATTTTGTTGAAGAGTAGACACCATTTTTATCCTAACGATGCACGCGATACCATTCTCCTCCGGAGAGGCTTCGCTTTCCGAAGATGCAAGCCTGCGGGCATCGCGTTTGAAAATTACTGCTCGTGAAAAAACAGCGGGCAGTTGCGTTTAATACAACAGAAACCCACTGTTTCACCACAAATCGACTCGATTTGCTTGTATGAAAAATAATACTATGGCTTGAAAGGTTGAAAGCACATAACTTAACGTGATTCAGTACCTTGGTTGGGGCTTCCGGCTACAGAATCATTCTCTGGAGCTTCAGGAGTCGCTGTATCTTTTGCATCACTTGCGCTAGCAACACCTGTTTTGCGTGTAGTTTCATCAACTGTGGTTTGATAGCCACCAGCAGAGGTAGTGCTATCTTTATCTAGAGATTTATCTTCTTTTTTGTCAGCTTGTTGGTCGCTCATTTTTTTCTCGCTATTATTTACTATTCAACTTTCACTCTTCATTTTAAATTGTAATTAAATATAAATACATCTATAAAAAAGATGGTTTAAAATTATTTACTTATCTATCTAAAGAAAGAAAATAATAACTATTCTTTAGCTAGATGTATTCCGTTTAAATACATAGATGCCGGATAACTATTAATAATTAATCGCTATATAACTACGCATTAACAATGATAAATTATTAACTTTTAAGCTATGTCAACAAATGACTCGATATATTAAGTTATTGCTAACAGTTGTGTCATGATATCGCTTGTTACCGGACACTTCCAATTAAATTGTGTATCCTGAAAAAATTCAGTTCATGATTAGAAATGGAGGTCTAATGACGACTCCGAAGATTATGCGTCAGCTTTGGTCAGTGGTCGAAAGTGCCCATAACAAAACATTGTTGCAAATGGACGATGCCAGCTTAGTGCAATGGTTAGTAAAGCAAACCAAAACCCAAGCATTGCTCGATTGCAGCGAAACCGATTTTTTAAGCGATTACGTCCAGTCGCGGCTAGCACTTATCCGCGATATGGCACACGAACGAATGTAATACAGCAGAATAAAGGTAGGCAGGAGACAGAATGAAAGACAGGAAAAAGGCTCTACGTGTGGTTTTTAGACTTTAGCACTGTACTTCATTTGCTTGCAATCTGCTGTAAATAGTAGCTCTCACACATAAATCGTGCATGAAAATGTTCATTTTTTTCTGGATTCTGTATTTTGATTCCCCTTACTTCCCTACTCCCTACTCCCTACTCCCTACTCCCTAGTCGGCAAATATCCTTCTAGCAAACAATCTGAACCTACCAAACGTACCTCAACACGCTCCAAAGACAGTGCTTCGGTCATAGTGGTAAAACCCAACTCTCCAACTGGAGTGGGAGCATTATTGCCACCAATGATTTTCGGAGCGATAAATGCCATCACTTTTTGGATTGCACCGTTTGCGATCGCACTAGCAGCTAAAGTTCCACCACACTCCCACAACACGTTACAAAACCCACGCTCGTAGAAATATGCCATCGCGTTGTCGGGTGTAAGTGCTGCAAATTCAACAACGGATACACCCAAGTCACGTAACATCGCCTGCATATCGGGGTTAGCACCAACTTCAGTTAATACCAATGTCGGCGCTATCTCAGTTTGCCACAGGCGTGCATCTTCAGGTAAATCTAAACTACGACTCATCACCACCCGCAAAGGATTATGTGCCCCTTCCTGATGGCTCGTTAAAAAGGGATTATCTTTACGCACAGTATTTCCACCTACAACAACTGCATCAGAAGCTACACGAACTTGATGCACGACGCTGCGAGCTTCTCGACTAGTTACCCAAGCACTATGACCTGTAGTCGTGGCAATTTTCCCGTCTAAAGTCATTGCGTATTTTAAAATACCCAAAGGTCGATGGTGTAAAATCCGATGTATAAATCCTTCATTGAGTTTGCGGCAAGCAGTTTCTTCGACCCCAACTAAAACTTCAATACCAGCTTCGCGCAAACGAGCAATACCGCCCCCTGCCACAAGCGGATTGGGGTCAACCATACCCACTACGACCTTACCTACCCCAGCGGCAACTAGAGCCTCCGAACATGGGGGGGTGCGTCCGTAGTGGTTGCAAGGTTCGAGACTGACATAAGCCGTTGCCCCGCGTGCTTTCTCCTTAGCATCGCGCAGCGCAAATACTTCGGCATGGGGTTCGCCAGCACGCGGGTGAAACCCCGACCCAACAATTTCCCCATCTTGGACAATCACCGCTCCCACCATCGGATTTGGCGAAGTGCGTCCCAAAGCTTGACGGGCTAGTTCCAAACACCGCAGCATCATCCGCGAGTCGAAGTCAGTTCCATTGAGCGAATTTGAATTAGATATATCGGGTTGACCTAAATTAAGCCCAGATGCATTATTACTTTGTGCGATCGCCGCGCTTCCCTCGAACGGTCGGTTTATCGCTTTGGAATTATCCATAACTTTTAATAACTTTTTTTCTAATGCCGACACTTTCTGCTAGGTTACAATTAAATTGGGCTTTGTGTAATGTTTTCGCCAAATGGCAACTACAAAAAGCTTGCAGTCAACAACCCAGCACTCTTCGTGACTGGGCTTCAGGACTAGTTTCTGAAGTCTCTGTTTTTTCAGTTTTAGTTGACCAGACTAAGGATTCATTTCCTACGTTCACAGCAAAGTTAAAGTACCTACCCTGGAATACGTAGCTAGTTCCAGGCTCTAGAACCGAAAAGTTAAACATGCCTATTGGGTTATATTGCAAGTGCTTTTTGGATAGTTACTGACTGTGAACATTGTCGTTCGCGCAGCGTGCCCTCTTAGGGCAAGCTAACATTACCCGTTTTACGGAGTTTTCAATCATGTCTAATTACGTTTTTATCATTGACACAAACAAAAAACCTTGTAACCCCGTTCACCCTGGAACAGCAAGACAGACTCAGTGCTAATTGTCATCCTTGTGGTTGAGCTAACTCCCGGAAAGCAACTAGATTATGAAGAGGGGTCTGTAGTTCATTCTTTTTTAAAAAAAATTTAGGAGTGAGGAGCAGCTTTTGTAAAAGTACTCCCCACTCCTTGTTTTTGACTCCTCGCTAGGCTTAAAAACCTAGACTCACACACACTCCACCCGTAGAACTTTAATGTTGCTAGTTGTTAGTAAAACAAGTAACCAATAACGATTAACGACTAACAACCAACTAATTAACTCAAACACTTATTAAACTTGTTCAGCCAGTTTCAACTTTTGCCACCAACGATTTAGAGGATAGTAAACAACAGGTGCCCAAAGACTGCTCAGAATCGCACTTGACAAGGCAACTTGCTGGAAATATGCCCAGATATCGGTAGTATTGCGATCGCCTGCTAGCATCAATTGCGATGCAAATAGAACTTCGCTCAAAACCGCCATCACAAACACAATTAAAGCAATCGAAATAAAATCCTCTTGGATAAATCGCTGCTTTTGCATCAAACCAGTCAAAAACCCTACCAAACCCAAACTCAACGCATGAGTTGGATCGGAAGCAGTCATCCCGTCTTGGAAAAACCCCAAAATAATCCCACTACAAGCACCTTGCCATGCATTACGTTTCACACTCCAAGCCACCACCCAAATTAACAACCAATTTGGTCCAATCCCCAGTAATTCCATACCAGGTAAACGTGTAGGTAACAGCATTAAGCACAACAGCACTGAAGAGAAAATCAATAAGTAATCGACTATCTGACGAGTACGAGGATTCCAAGTTGCAATCGGCTTAATTTTAAGAAATTGAGATTTAGATTTAGATTTAGATTTTTGTGGAGATTGGCTCTGCTTGAGCTTTCGTTGTTGAGATTTGGGTGATATAGATTTGGGCGCTTTACGTTTTTTGCCCCCTAGTGCTAGCATCTTCATGTTCGTTGGTAGGATTGCGAAAACCTAATTTGACGTTTTTTGTAATGGTTGATTTTTTGATTGATTTTGCGATTGATTCTGTGGGGTTGCCTGTTGGGGCGTTTCCTGTATAATCTGCGGCTTCGGATAAATGGACGCCCAATCTAGCGAGCGAATCGGTGGAAAAAGCTCAATTTTGGCAATTGATGCGGGTAAGCGCTTCAAATCTAAAGACTTGACTCTACCTATCGCTATCCCAGATGGAAATTTTTGACTATAAGTGGATGTCGCTACTAAGTCGCCAGGTTTAACATTCGGAACTTTTTCATAAAATTCAAGCACTGCCTCAGCAGAACCATCACCTCGCAACACCCCTTTCGCACCAGTACGGCTAACAGTAACACCGACCTGGCTCTTGAGGTCGCTGATTAACAACACACCACTAGTATTCGCTGTTACTTTGTCTACAAGACCAACTAAACCGCCTTCTGCTCTAACAACCGAACCGATTTCAACACCTGCCGAACTACCATGATTTAATGTCACTTGTTGCCACCAATTATCAGCACTACGACCGATAACGCGGGCAATAGCCAACGGTTTTGTTGCAGGTTCTTTTTCAGAATAATTGAGAATTTGTTTAAGCTTTTGATTTTGGCTTTGCAGTTCCGCAATCTGGGTTTGCAACTCTAAAATTCGAGCATCGCGCAACCGTTCTTCTTTACTCGATCCGCCTTGGAGCATTTGAATTGGACGGGTTACACCTTGATAGACTTCAAGTAATGCTCCCCCTTGAGTTTGTCGCAATATTAAGGCAGAACCGATTGTTAAACCTAGCAAACCTATCTGTAATCCTCTACGCTCCCACCAGCGACGTGCTGTAAACATACATACCTTTATATATTGTTATAATTACTGAGGAGATAGGATTCTATCGAGAATCGAATCTCCCTAGGTGCATTCTAATTTACATATTTCGAGAACGTCCGCTAAATACCCGTTCGTGTTGTTTGAAATTCTCTAATACTCGACCAGTACCGAGAACAACACAACATAGAGGGTCAGTCGCAATGTGCGTGACAATCCCTGTTTCGTGACTGATTAAGGTATCGATGCCCTTAAGCAAAGCACCACCACCAGCCAGCATAATGCCCCTGTCGATAATATCGGATGCAAGTTCGGGAGGAGTGCGTTCCAATGTCCGCTTTACAGCTTCAATAATTATTGACAAAGGTTCCGACATACTCTCCCGAATTTCCGGTCCTTTGATTGTCACCGTGCGCGGTAAACCCGAAAGCAGGTGCAAACCTCGAACTTCCATAATTGCTTCTTCGTCATCAGTTGTGGGGTAAGCCGAACCGATGCGAATTTTAATATCTTCAGCAGTACGTTCGCCAATTACCAAATTATGAACTTTTTTCATATAGTGGATAATTGACTCGGTTAATTCATCCCCAGCGATACGTACCGATTCGCTTAATACTGTACCTTGAAGGCTCAATATTGCTACTTCGGTAGTGCCACCACCGATATCTATAATCATATTGCCAGTTGGGTCGGCAACCGGCAATCCCGCACCGATTGCCGCAGCAACCGGTTCATCGATCAAATATACTTCCCTGGCACCTGCTTGCGCGGCTGCGTCCATAACAGCCCGTCGCTCGACACCTGTAACACCGCTAGGAATGCCAATGACAATCCGTGGTAGGACAAGTGACTTACCTTCGTTCACACGCTGGATGAAACTTTTTAACATCAACTCGGCGGTATCGAAGTCAGCGATTACACCATCGCGCAAGGGGCGGACGGCAATCACATTTCCAGGTGTCCGACCGAGCATTTTTTTGGCATCTTCTCCGACTGCCAGTGCCACTTTTTCATTTTGATCGATGGCGACCACTGAAGGCTCTTGAAGTACAATGCCTTTTCCAGATACGTAAACGAGGGTGTTAGCAGTACCTAGATCGATACCCATGTCTCGTGACAAGGAAAACTTATTAAAAAGACCCACGCGTGTCTACGCCCCCTATTTGCGATACTTTTGACTACGACCGTAATAGTGAATCGTGCTGGATTCTATTACGTTTTTTAACCAGAGTCTAGTAAAGCAGGCTATTTTTCATATAACTTTTGGGAATCTTTACTATGCCTCAGGCATCTATACCTCGATCTTCTCTTGCTACGTCGGTATATCCGTAAGGATTTATAAACGTTACAGGAGTAATTTTTATCAAATTTGATGTGTCAAAAAATTTGTCCTTTCTTTAATATAGTTTTCAGATGCTGACAATTCGCTATGATTTAGAGGCAAAATTGATGAGTACGCCTGTACTGAAAAGGTATCTATAATATGAGTATAAATGTTGTCACTCTAGTTGGACGTGTCGGGGGCGACCCTGAGATCAAATATTTCGATTCGGGTAAGGTTAAGTGCCGCTTAACATTGGCAGTGAGAAGGCTTAAGCGTAACAGCGATGAACCCGACTGGTTCGAGCTAGAAATTTGGGGCAATACCGCAGAAATTGCCAAAAACTACGTAAAAAAGGGTAGTTTGATTGGGGTTAAAGGTGCGTTAAAGTTTGATTCGTGGAGCGATCGCAACACGGGAACAAATCGCTCGAAGCCACTTATTCACGTCGATCAACTCGATTTACTCGGTTCCAAACGCGACTCAGAAGGTGGAGGTATGGACGACTATAATTCGCCGGATAATTTTTAAATTTTTTAGTCAGTTGTCAATTGTTGTAGGGGCACGGCAGTGCCGTGCCCCGGAGGTGTGTATATTTACACTCGCCAACGCCTGTAACATACAATTGGCAACTGTCTGCCATACAATTGCCAACTGTCTACCATACAATTGCCAACTGTCTACCAGACAAATACCAACTGTCTGCCAGACAATTGCCAACTGTCTACCAGACAAATATCAACTGTCTACCATACAAATACCAACTGTCTGCCATACAAATAACAACTATCTGACAGACAAATAACAACTGTCTACCAGACAAGTGACAACTAACTAATAACTAATAACTAATCTGTAACGTTACCGATGCTTCAACTTGCTGTTCCCCACCCTCAACAGGAGTCGGAACAGAAACTGCCGCAGCATCCATTCTCGCTGCTCGACTAACTTCGCGGTATAAAGGTCTTGGTGGATTTGCACCATCAATTTGCACGTTCACGACTTCTTTTGGTTTCAAACCAAGGGTATTAAATACGGCATTTGCTTGCTGTTGTGCATCAGCCGTCGCTTTTTGTAAAGCTTGTTTTTGCGCTTGGGAAATAGCATCATCACTCGCTACAAAGCTAATTCCATCGATGCGCGTCGCTCCGGCTTTAACAACATCATCTAACAAAGTCCCAGTTTTATCGGTGCTAACGCGAAAGCTAACAGTGTTAGTGGCACTGTAACCAGTAATCTTTTGGACGTTATTGTTATAGCTATAAACCGGGTTGAGGTTAACACCAGTTGTTTGCAACTTCTCAACATTGCGCGATTTTAATAACGTTACCACCGCAGACGAACGACGTGCAGCTTCTTGCTGAACTTGTTGGACATCTTTACCCTGAACTTCGACACCAACGTTAACTTGCGATCGCGTTGTTGGAATTGATTCAACACCGCGTCCGCTTACCGTTAAAGTGCGAAACATGCGCTCTTTTTCTTCTGCCAAACTCGGCTGCACAAAACTAACGCATAGCAATAAAGCAACAGGCAAAGTTTTCCAAAAATTGCCAGCATTAATCAATCGAGAACTCGATACAATGGGTGTATTCATATTCATAAAATTGCCACTCCTCAAAAAAATTACATGAATCAACAGGATTGTTTTGGGTAGAAATAGCTAGTATCGACAACGAGTATAAGATAAAAAAGACATAAAATATTACGATATAAGCCTGATACTTATACCTTGATATTCATCTCTATTTTTCTTCTAAGGCTTTCTATTTACCCTAATTTTAAATACTTCTACTCAATACAGCCTCAAAGAACCAAATTCCTGACATGTTTCTACTTTGACATCGTGTTCGTTAGAAACGGAGACGGTTACAGTTTTGGAAACTGGGAAAATAGCACTTTTACGTCAGCATTTTTTATCAAAACAAAATTTCACGTAATATGAGCCGTATGCAACATTTTCAGGATGCTTCTATGCGGCGAGATTCCATTTTCTACAAAATTTTTCAGCTTAACCCTGCTCTTATATTTGAGTTACTTCCAAACCCCCCTGCGAATGCTAACAATTATCAATTCGATTCTGTAGCAGTCAAAGAACCAAAGTTTGAAATCGACGGTATATTTATACCGCCCCAAACCGATGGTACAGGTATTGTTTATTTCTGCGAGGTTCAGTTTCAAAAAGACGAATTACTGTATGAAAGGGTCTTCGCCGAATCGCATTTGTATTTTTATCGCAACCGCAAACGATACAGCGATTGGGAAGCTGTGATAATTTATCCTTCGCGCAGTATTGAACAAAGCCAATTGCGTCCTCATCGTTCGCTGCTTGGTGGCAACCAAGTACATCGAGTTTACTTGGATGAATTAGGGGATATTCGCTCCTTACCTTTGGGATTAGCGTTAATGGTACTAACGACACTGGAAGAAGCCCAAGCACCCCAAGAAGCGCGATACATGCTGGAAAGAACGCGCCAAGAAGTCCCAGAAGCAGCACCTAGCCGCGACATAATGGAAATAAAGATGTGCGACCTGATAAGTCGCTCTAGAGAGTGGAACCCTCAAAAGTTCTCAGGTCAGTATCCAAACCTGTACCCGCCCGAAGGAGCAATTCAAGTAATTGAGTTGTTTCACAGCTAGAGGGAATGTCTAACCCAAAGTAGGAGTCACAACTGAAATGGAGGGCTAGGGTAAGACCAATACGGATAACGAAAGTGAATATGTGTGTAGGCTCCGATACTTCCAGGCTATTGAAAGTGGCTGATACAATAGTGTGGGAAATAGGCAACCGTCCGTTATTAACAATTGTATGAGTAAGAGTAAATAATACTTGTTACCAAGGATACCAATTCCCCGGAGTATAGCATAATCCTAAGTTGGTCGCATCTCAAAAGAGCGAAACAGGGAAAACCCAATGGAGCCTAACTGAAGTAACATGCGTTAGTAGGAATACCGTAAGGTGTTCGGAAATCTCCAGTGGGAGTAGGAAACCTCAATAAGCGAATGTCACCATGCCGAAAGGTAACAGGAAAACAGAACAAATGTTCTGATAACTTGGTGGATAGGGCAATACCTAACCCAAAAGGGTGCGCTCCGGAGGTTGGTGAGTCTCTTGGACTTGAAAGTAAAGGAATTTAACTCTTTGGGAAAAGTTAGATGCAAACCGTAAGGAATGTAAATGTAACCAAGAGAACTACCGACTGGCTCCATGTCAACTGGCGCAAAGCTTTTCGGATAGTTAGAAACCTGAGACGAAGAATATTCAAGGCATCCCAGAATGGAAACTATCGATTAGTCAGACGCTTGCAAAAGCTAATGATGCGTAGCGACTCGAACATTTTATTAGCTGTAAGGAAAGTTACGCAAATCAATCGTGGTAAAAATACGCCTGGTGTGGATAAGCTGGTAATAAAAACCCCAGAAGCAAGGGGCATACTAGTGGATGAATTAGCTAAATTTATCCCCTGGAAACCACTACCAACAAAACGAATATACATTCCCAAGTCAAATGGTAAAAAACGTCCTTTAGGAATACCGATAATAATAGATAGATGCCTACAGGCGATTGTTAAGAACGCATTGGAACCCGATTGGGAAGCCAAATTTGAAGGCATAAGTTATGGTTTTCGCCCCGGCAGAAGTGCCCATGATGCTATCGAGAGAATTTATCTTAATTCTCGTCCATCGTGTCAAAAGAGATGGATAATAGATGCCGATATAAAAGGATGTTTTGACAACATAGACCATAATACTTTAATGAATACCATTGGCAATTTTCCGGCAAGAAAGTTGATATATCAATGGTTAAAGTCTGGGTACATATTTGAGGGAGGATTTTATCAAACAAATACAGGAACTCCACAAGGTGGGTGCAGTGCGCTGCGAGGCGCATGGTGGTATTGCTTAGGTTAATTGTAAAAGGAGGTAATTTATTAGACCTACAAAAGCTGGTTGCTCACCCCAGAGCGCCAAGGCTGAGTCGGCAGGCGGGGGATAATGAGTAATAACCCGTTTGAAGCCCGATGAACAAGGGGCAACATGCTGGCACTCTGTTACAGCACAAGGCTCCGAGCCTGAATTTGACTATGGCTACGCAAGAAACCCTTGTTTGAAGCGCCCACACCTTGGACGTACTGCTAAACAACAGAGATGGTACGAGATATCAGGTAAATCAACTTTTGGTCCGGTTGATGAAAAGGTCTTTTTACTGGGACTGAACCGCTCTGATTATAGGGGTATAAATTATCGGCTGATATCGGGGACACTAGGTCTGTGTCTTACGGGCGTAAAGAGGGGCTACTATGTCAAATACAATACATACCACTGTGTGAACGTAGGAAGCATGATGGTTGGTCTCACGTAGACTGGGCTAACTGCGGAAGACAGTAACCATCATGTGGCAGAGCCGTCGTAGTAGTTCGAGCCGGAAAATAGTCCGGCACATGGCAAAGGACGGCAGTCATTGCAAAAGGAGCGTCAAGGGAAAGTAGAGAGGACTAAAATGTATGTCCGATATTATCAAAACCCAACGTAGCCTAGCCATGAAGGCGAAGCATAATCCTCAACACCAGTTCGACCATTTGTATCGGCTAATAAGCCCTTGAAGATTGGATACACGCTGCCCTAAAATCTGTCCTTTCAAATAAAGGGGCAAAAACTGCCGGAATTGATGGCGTAACTAAAAAGGAACTTGCATCAATTACAGCAAAAGCTGAGTTTGTAAGCGAGTTACAGTTAGAACTGCGTTCTAAGCAGTTTAAACCAAAACCAGTACGCCGTGTTTATATTCCCAAAGCTAACGGTAAGCGTCGTCCATTGGGTATTGCAACTCTCAAAGACCGTGTAGTGCAAATGTTGCTGAAGATGGTGCTGGAACCAATATGGGAAAGTGAGTTTCTTAACTGCTCCAACGGTTTTAGACCGGGGCGCAGAACACTTTCCCTGCATTGCCTTAATGGACAGTTACATCAACAAACGCAATAAATACTTCTGGGTTATTGAGGGAGATATCAAAGGAGCATTTGACAATATCCACCATGAGATTTTATTAAAACTCGTGGCTGATAAAGTTGCAGACCAACATCTCCTAAAATTAATCGGACAGTTCTTAAAAGCGGGAATGATGCAAGGTTCCTTGTTTCAACGTACAGATATTGGTACGCCACAAGGTGCCATTTGTTCACCATAAAAGCGCGAATATTTATTTACACCAACTAGACATGTATTGGTGGAATAAATATGGCAGCCTTGACCGTAAACAAAAAGAAAAACGCCGAACACAACGACTGGGAAACTGTGCTTTGATACGCTATGCCGATGATTGGCTACTATTAACTAATGGTGGAAAGGCAGAAGCATTGCGGTTACGTGAAGAGTTTCAAACCGGATTAAAAGAAGAACTAAAATTAGAACTCAACATTGAGAAGACACGAGTTACCCACGTTAATAATGGCTTTGAATTTCTTGGTTTCTACGTCCGACGCTACGTTAGCGCTCATGATAAACCAAAATTATTGGTTACACCAACAGAAGATGCCAAGGAACGTTTAAAAGCCAAAATTAAGGAGATGACCAAGCGAAAATGGTTTAAGGATTCCCCTTTGCTTAAGTTTACTGCTATAAATGCAGTATTACGGGGTTGGATTGGTTATTACTGTCATTGTAATGCAAAGGAAACGGCTAAAGACCTAGATTTCTGGGTTAACGAACGCCTATTTCTTTGGTTACAAAAACGACATCGCCTACCACCAAGCAAAATTATCGAGACGTATAAAATGCGTCAGGTTTATAAAACTGGACAAAGATATAATTTGGGAATTAGGAACGGGGACGACTATTTGTACCTGTACCGAATGAGTGATAAACCGATTACTAAGTATCGGTCGCGCTCCATACCGAACCCATATTTGTCAGGTGAGGAGTCTACAACACTAACAACTCCTGAAGTACCAATACCAGAATATATCTGGCTTGGTAATGCCAAAAATGATGAATGGCGAGAATTGAAAGAGGAAATAGTAGCGGAACGCGGAGCTAAATGTGCTGTTTGCGGATGTACCGAAGGACTCGATTTGCATCATATTAAAGCACGTCGAATTGGCGGTACTGATGACAAAGAGAACTTACAGTTGCTCTGTAGAAGCTGCCATGCTCAAACGTCTTCGTTTGGCGACCATAGTCGGTTGCAATGATGGAAAGCGAAGTGACGGGAAACTGTCACGCTTCGTTTGGAGAGAGGGATAGAGAAACACGCAAATTGCAAGATTTGAAGGTGCGCTCCGTCCCTACTCTATTTAGCCCCCTCTTGGCTAATATAGCCTTACATGGAATGTCAGATGCTTTAGGAATAACTTACAACCAAAAAGGCAAAGTAATAGGAGACCGGGCGGTTGTCAAATATGCTGACGACTTTGTAGTTTTTTGTCGAACCAAAGAAGATGCAGAATCAGCCTTAATGACCTTAAATCAATGGTTGAAGAATAGAGGATTGGAGCTATCAGAATCCAATCCTAAAATTGTTCACCTAACTGAAGGCTTCAACTTTCTTGGTTTTCATGTAAAACTATACCGGGTTTCCAATACTCGAACTGGTTGGAAGCTATTAATCAAGCCAAGTAAAGACTCCGTGTTAAAAATTAAAAAGAAGCTCCGAGAAAAATGGATTAGCCTCAAGGGTTACAATCTCAATACGGTCATTGACACTCTAAACCCAATCATTAGAGGTGAAGCTAATTATTTTCGGATTGGTGTCTCCTGCGAAACATTTAGTTACCTAGACCATTGGATGTTTACAAGGGAATGTAAATACGCAAACCATACACACCCAAACAAAAATAACTCTTGGCGTCAAGAAAAATATTGGGGTAGATTGAATCTGGAGAGAAAAGATAATTATGTGTTTGGCAATAAACAAACCGGAAAACATCTTTTAAAGTTCTCCTGGTTCAAAATTTCTAGACCCGTTCTTGTCAAAGGTAAATCTTCGCCTGATGACCCAAACTTAAAGGAATATTGGAAAAACAGGGAAAAGGCAAAAGCTTCTGAGCATACTAAAAGTATCTAGAAGATAGCCCAGAAACAAGAACATATATGCCCCATTTGTGGACAAAGCCTATATAACGGTGAAGACATCCACAAACACCACAAAGTCCCAAGGAAAGATGGTGGATTAGACACTTATTCAAATTTGGAATTAGTGCATTTATATTGCCATCAAAAAATACATTCTGGTAAGTAGCTTTCATGACTTGCTCAAGCCGAGTGCTTGGAAACTTGCACGCTCGGTTTCTAGGGGGGAAAGGGGTAGCAATACCCCCGCCCTACCCGACGACGATTATGGTTTACAAGTTTACACAATTAGATCGAAGGGAGGTAGAGACGATGATGGGAATAAGGTTACAAGACACAAGAGTTTATCAAGAAGCCAAAGAAGAAGGAGAACAAGAAATGGCAGTACGTTTAATTGTACGGCTGTTGACTCGACGACTGGGGCAAAAGATATCGGAGGAAACGTTACAGCTTATTTCTAGCCTTCCCCTACCTGTTCTCGAAAACCTCAGCGAAGCCCTATTAGATTTTACAAGCTTGGCAGATTTACAAGCTTGGCTAGAAGCACAGTAAGCGATTACTTGTCAATTACTAACTATTAACAACCAATTAATAGTAGCTTGTAGGGTGCGTGCATGGTTAATACTACTACATAATAACCAGTCAACTACCTACACTGCCCTACGTGAGTGATGTAGGCTTGCAAAATACTTAGTTTACTAAGTTTACGGTATGCAACGTAAGAGTTGGTTAGGGCATGAGATTTCGCACAGGCTAAACGTACAAATATTTCCCTAGTTTGTACCTCTTTACGGTAAGCGTCGTGAATAGAAGATACGCTTATCAAATTGCCCGAAGGGACGGAGTTTTACTCCAAATACAAGTTAGTAATAATTTGGTTTATCACCATGAAGCAAACAATGCGAGTACCTGTAATTAGTGCAGAAGGAACACCACTTATGCCTACTACACCTGCACGAGCAAGAAAGTGGGTAAAGTCAGGTAAAGCGATTGGTAAACGCAATAAAGTAGATGTGTTTTACGTTCAATTATTGTACGAGCCATCTGGACATAACACCCAAGAAATAGTAGCAGGAACAGATAGAGGTAAAGCATTTACAGGGATTGCCTTTCAATCAAAATTAGCAACAATTGCCTTATTCCACGCTTGTTTACCGGGATTCTACAAATCTAAAAAGACAAGTAAAGATAGGCAGTCTGTGACAGGTAAAATGGCAAAACGTACCGAGTTACGTCGCACTCGTAGAGGGCAACGTATCAATCGTAAGACGCATTTTCAGCTAAGAAACCATCGTCAAAAAAGATTTAGCAATCGTCGCCGAAATAAGTTGCCTCCTAGCATAAAAGCTAACCGGGAAATGGAATTAAGAATATTAACTGAGATGTCTAAAATTCTACCTATAACCGAGATTAGAGACGAGTCATGTGGTGGAAATACGTCTCGCAATGGTCAGGGCATCTCACCTGTAACAGTGGGACAGGAATGGTTTAGGTTACAAGCGTCAAAAATAGCACTTGTTGTAGAGGTAGATTCGTTCGATACAGGCAAATACCGCGACCAATTAGGGCTTGTAAAAAACAAAAAGGACAAATCAAAACAAACTCCTGAAACTCATGCAAACGATGCCCTAGCGCTAGCATCTTCATTCTTTATCCAATACAAGGAGTTCTACACACACAAAACTCATGGGCATAGATGGGTAGGGGAATGTGTGGTAACACCTGCCCCATTCGTGGTTGTTACACGCCCTAAATTATTCCGACGTAAATTGCACCAAGAAAATTATTCTTCGTGTGGTGTCTTAAAACGACTTGGTGGAACCATAACACATGAGGGTTTTAGGTCTGGTGATTATGTTCAAACAACTAGAAAAGGTGAAGTGATTCGCGGTTGGGTAGGAGGTTTCACTAATTCTGGTAAAACAAAAAATATTTCAATCTACGACCATAATTGGTCACGTATTGGTCAGTTTAATCCATCGAATGTCAAGCTAATAAAACGGAGTTCGAGATTATGCGTTGTTGCTTAGATTATTTTAATTTTGGCTGCTATTATTCTCACTCTCAAAACTACGTTTTGAATCTTTCAAATAATGCACCCAAAATTAATCGCAATTCCTCCCAACACCAAACTGAGTACAGTTATGGCGTGGGACTCCTTGCTGCTTCAGTTGATTTTTTCCCTCTTGAAGCTTGAGTTGCTACGCAAGCATCACCCATCTAGGCAATATTAAAAGTACTAGTACTACTGTTACAGTTAGTCGAGGAACCGCCGTTGTTAAAATTATGATTTATAACCATCTTCTTAATAAGGCTATAAGTTTTATTATGCAACTTACCTTAAGCGCGATACTCTATCGCGCTTAAAGGGCAGGCTAGCCTGCGGCGTACTCATGCAGGGGGTATGCCAACGAAGTCACGCTCGTCCCAAAGGGATACGCACTCGCGCTACGCTCCAGCGTAACGACTCCGCAGTAAATTAAAGGGTGTAGGGCAAGAAAAGGAGATGGGGGAAGGGTAAACTAATTTACTACTTCTAACTCCTCATCTCCCTCACTCCCTACTCCCCAACGCCACATGCAGATAGCACTTTCTACCCCACGCGACTATTGCTCAACAGGGGGAACCCCCGCACGCCAACAGATGTCCTCCCTGCTCCCCAATTTTTCGTTTACTGCTAACCATTAACAACCAAAATTTGACTGCTTGATAAAGTAGAGGAATGGTTTTTCGTAGAAACAATGCATTCCGACTTAATGACCATTCCATTATCTTCATTGCCTCTATTCGCATCTACAACCGAAACCGCTGATAGTTCGCTGGTTTTAGCAGCAGTGCTGTTGAGCTTAGTTGTAATTTACTTGGGCAGTAAACTCGGTGGCGAATTATCAAACCGCTTGGGTTTTCCATCCGTTTTGGGAGAACTCGTTGCTGGTGTGGTAATCGGTGTCTCGGCGTTACATTTGTTAGTTTTTCCCGGTGAAAATGCTGACGCTTCAAGTTCTGTTGTGATGCAGTTTCTCCAAGCCACAGGCGGTTTGAGTCCGGAAGCTGTTAATAGCGTCTTTGCAGCGCAGTCGGAAGTAATTTCGGTGTTAGCTGAGTTGGGTGTTATTATCCTGCTGTTTGAAATCGGCTTGGAGTCCAATTTAAAGGACTTGATGGCGGTTGGAACTCAGGCGTTTGTAGTGGCTTGCGTAGGGGTAGTAGTACCCTTTACGGCTGGAACGGCTGGATTGATGATTTTTTTTGGAATATCGGCAGTCCCGGCTATTTTTGCAGGGGCAGCGCTAACGGCTACGAGTATTGGGATTACTTCCAAGGTGTTGTCGGAATTAGGGCAGCTTAATTCCAAGGAAGGGCAGATAATTTTGGGTGCTGCCGTTATCGACGATGTGTTGGGGATTATCGTTCTTGCTGTTGTTGCTAGCCTTGCTAAAGATGGTGCAGTCGATGTTAGCAAAGTTGTATATTTGATTTTTAGCGCCACTGGGTTTTTATTGGGCGCTGTAGCACTGGGTAATTTTTTCAACAAGTCGTTTGTTGCGGTTGTCGAGCGACTCAAAACTCGCGGCGACTTGATTTTACCAGCTTTTATCTTCGCTTTTGTGATGGCTTACTTCGCTGCTGCCATCCATTTAGAAGCGATTTTGGGTTCGTTTGCTGCCGGTCTAGTTCTCGACGAAACCGACAAGCGTAACGAACTGCAAAAGCAAGTTATTCCGATTGCTGATATGTTGGTGCCAATTTTCTTTGTCACCGTCGGCGCAAAAACCGACTTAAGCGTTTTGAATCCAGCTATTCCCAGCAACCGCGAAGGGTTGATTATGGCAGTTTTTTTGGTGACAGTGGCAATTCTGGGTAAACTTGTCACAGGCTTAAGCGTATTTGGACAAGAGAAAATTAACCGCTTGGCTATCGGTATTGGAATGATACCGCGTGGTGAAGTGGGGTTAGTATTTTTGGGTATCGGTTCCAGTACGGGTATTCTCTCCAAACCTCTGGAAGCGGCAATTATCATGATGGTGATTGTCACAACTTTCTTAGCACCGCCTTTTTTAAAGTTCGTATTCCCAGATACAGATACTAGCGTGCTAGATAAATCATTGGAAGAAGGGTAAGGGA
>CAXTCQ010000089.1:0-19699 GCA_964242965.1 uncultured Calothrix sp.
GACTCCTAACTCTTAACTCTTAACTCCTAACTCTTAACTCCTAACTCCTAACTCCTAACTCCTAACTCCTAACTACAAAGAGATTGTGCGAATTAACATGATGACGGTGATAGCACTGTAACTTAATGAATTGGCGATGAGAGTTGTAGTTAGCAAACTGGTATTTTGTAACTTAAGCCTATTGGCACGACGTGACGTTTTACGACTACCAGCTTTTTCTGGCTCCGGTTTAGTTTGGCCGGGTTCGCGCAACGATAGCAAAGCAGCTTTTAACAAGAAGAATTTTATCAAAAATGTCACAAAGAAAATAATAATTGCAGTCATAAAAACCAATCCACGAATATTATTAATGAACTGGTTAAAAAATACATAGTTGATTAATTCCGATTTCAACTCGATTGGCAAAATCGGTTCTAATAAGAAAAATGCAAACCACCCGATTGCACCCGAAAAAAGATTAAGACAGATAGCATAGAAAATACTCGTGCGTTTATCGAATTTGAGCCGAATACTTAAAATATATGCTTCGATCGGAATTGCAATCGTCAAAAACAAGAAGTTGAATAAAATTGCTCCCGTAGGAAATATAGAAGGTAAATCGAAACTCGGAGGGTTTACAAAATCAAACATATGCCGATTTGGTGAGAGTGTGACTTGAAAAAGTATAGCTGCACGATTCAAGGCTGTTGTGCAAAATTATCGCACTGTTCATGTCTATTCGCACTGTTTGGTGCGACAGCTCCAAAGTATAATTAAATCCTCTACGAAATCATGACGCGATGATTGTAACGGGATTTTCTCCCAATCGCTCTAAACGTGCAGATTTGTAACGAATTTACCTAAAAATTTAGCCTCAATATACCAAAGCTGCTTTTTAAAGTCAAAAAATTTACTAATCTTAACAAAGTGAAATTTGCACTCACATCTATATATATATCTATATAAATGTATTCTTAATGACTAGCAGGTACTCTCCTGATACTACAAAACCTTATGTAAAATGAAGAACTGCGACGTTATTGATAGGGAAGATGACAAGGAACGGCATTGGTATTCGCACCGCTCAAGTGCGTCAACAAAGAGTTACGGGGCAAATTCACGTTTATGATGGCACGGGGAAAGGTAAATCCCAAGCTGCTTTAGGGGTCGTTTTGCGCTCGATTGGTTTGGGGATAAATACCGATCGTACAGCTAGTAATTTTAACCGCGTCTTGCTATTGCGGTTTTTGAAGGGACCCGAACGCGATTATGATGAAGATGGCGCGATCGCAGCTTTGCAGCGCGGCTTTCCTCACTTAATCGACCAGGTTCGCACGGGTAGAGCGGAATACTTTACGACTGCGGAAATTACTGCCTTCGATCGAGTAGAAGCGTTGCGGGGCTGGGATGTTGCTAAAGGGGCGATCGCATCCGATTTATACTCGGTTGTGGTTCTCGATGAAATCAACCCCGTTCTCGATTTGGGTTTACTTGATGTTGATGATGTAGTCAAAACTCTCAAGTCAAAACCCCAGGAGTTAGAAATTATCGCTACCGGACGCGCTGCACCCCAAAAAGTTTTAGATATTGCCGATTTGCACTCCGAAATGAAACCCCACCACCATCATGCTGATATTCAGGGAATTGATGGTATTGAAATTTATACTGGTGCGGGGAAAGGAAAGTCTACGAGTGCTTTGGGTAAAGCTTTGAAAGCAATTGGTCGGGGTATCAATCATCCCGGTTCGACCCGCGTATTAATTATGCAGTGGCTAAAAGGTGGTAGCGGTTATACGGAAGATGCCGCAATTGCAGCATTACAGCAATCCTACCCGGAAGTTGTAGACCATCAACGCTGCGGACGCGATGCGATTGTTTGGCGAAATTCGCGTTCCGAAATGGATTATGTCGAAGCCGAACGCGGTTGGGAAATTGCCAAAACTGCGATCGCTTCTGGACTTTATAAAACGATTATTCTAGACGAACTCAATCCGACTGTTGATTTAGAATTACTCCCAGTGGAGCCAATTGTTCAAGCGCTACTTCGCAAACCCCGCGATACGGAGGTAATTATTACAGGTAGATGTCAAAATCAGCCTGCGTATTTCGATTTAGCATCGATTCATTCGGAAGTATATTGTCACAAACACTATGCCAACCAAGGTGTTGAACTGAAACGTGGGGTAGATTTTTAAGTTTTTAGAGAGTAGGGAGTAGGGAGTAGGGGGAAGAGGAGAAAAGGAGATTTGTCTTTTCTCGAACAAAACTTTATTCAGTGCTGTTTTTTTGTCAAGTCAAGTCTAATTTTTACGCAGTACATCATCCATAACACGCAATTATATCTCTTTACCTCTTCCCTCTTCCTTTCCCGCTTTTAAGTAAATTATTAAACATTGTGTAAAGTTTAATTGTTCTATGTAAATACAGATGATTTCTGTTTATTTGCTACACTATATAGAAATAATCGTACCTTACTGAGCAATATCTCCGAAATATCGCGCTTTTAGTATGTAAAGTTTTTATAAAGGCATAATCAAATTAACTAAAAGTACACAAAGCGGTTTAGGATAATGAACACGTAACTACTTATATAAGTAATTACACGCTTTGATTTAGGGTGCTAACTATTACGGATACGATATATAACTTAATTTTTGCCGGGGTCGTAGTTAGTCTGAGGGCATCATGTACAAACCTGTGCTGACGATTTTCTACCAGTTCAATCCCTGGAATCCGACGATTGGCGGCATTCAAACATTAATAGGTAACTTTATTAAGTATGCACCTAACGAGTTTGAAGTACGGTTAGTAGGAACGGGGACTGATATTGGTCAGACAATGAAAGGTTGGCAAGAGGCAGAGTTTGCGGGTAGAGAGATTAGCTTTTTACCATTGTTAACCATAGAAAATGATAATGTTCGAGGTCGGATACCGACGACAGTCAAGTATGCATCAGCTTTACTTGGACGTTGTTATGCATCAGATTTCATGCATTTTCATCGTTTGGAACCGACTTTAGCGACTCGGAATTGGCGCGGTGATAAAACTTTGTTTATTCACAACGACATTAGCACGCAAATGCAAGGAGAAGGAAACAAAAAAGCTATTTTGTGGCGAAGGTTTCCGGCTTTGTATTATGCATTAGAAGGAGCGTTAATTGGTCAGTTTGAGCAGATTTTATCTTGCAATAACAATGCAGTAAAGTCATACCAGCAGCGTTATCCACAGATAGCAGACCGGGTTGCGTACATCAAAAATACCTTTGACAGCGAAGTTTTCTTTCCTTCAACTTTTCAAGAGAAGAAAGCGCAGCGAAAGCAATTTGCTCAACAACTTGGTTTAACAGAGGATACAAATTTTCTCTTGTTTGCTGGTAGGTTACATCCTCAAAAACACCCAATTTTGTTAATTCGTGCATTTGCAGCATTAAAAGAACCAAATATTCATCTTCTGATTGCAGGTGATGGAGAATTGGCAGCGCAAATGACTTCTGAAATTACTCGGCTAGGACTTTCAGAACGGGTGACAATGTTGGGTGCAACAACCCCAGCACAACTTGCTAACTTGTATCGAATTTGCAGTGCGTTTGTTTTGACTAGTGCATACGAAGGTTTACCTTTAGTAGTTCTAGAGGCACTTGCAAGCGGAATACCAGTAGTGACAACCAACTGCGGTGAAACACCGAAATTTTTGCTTCCTGATAGCGGAATCGTATGTAATAATACTCCTGAGTGCGTAGCAGATGCCTTAACAAAAATTTTGCGGCATCCTGAAGATTATCCGCTACATGCTTGTGTTAGGACTGCTGCTCCCTATGCTGCCTGCAATGTCGTAGCAGAAGTATACAACCAAATGTTTCATCGTTGGGAGTCTCGCCGTCTTTGTGCGGTGGCGTAAATAACTCCACAGTGAGTATCGCATCTTAAATAATCGAATATTATGAGTGAGAATTTACAGAAAGCACGCCAAATGCCTACAGTGTAAATCACTCTACTTTTTACGTGTGCCAACTATTAATGATTCATGCTGGAAGCGAATTAGACAATGTTTAATTCGCTTCGCAGGTAAACAAAAACACATTCATGTTTGTCTCTGACATTCGGTATAGGGTATCCGAATGCCCGACAGTTATGTGAGCTTAACTACAAGAAAAACAATTTGTTATGAAGATTGCTGTTATTGGTGCGAAAGGTTTACCTCCTCTTCAAGGAGGAATCGAACATTACTGTGCTGAAGTTTACCCGCGAATGGTGTCACGCGGCCATTCTGTTGATTTATATGCTCGCTCGTCATATACCGAAAATAAATGGTTTGAGAATTCTGACTATCAAGGAGTGCGAGTGATTTCGCTACCGAGTTTTCCAAAACGGGGAGTGGATGCATTTTTGAGTTCGGCGCTGGGTGCTGTCGTATCGGGTGGGGCACAGTACGATGTTATTCATTTTCACGCATTGGGTCCGGCACTATTCAGCAGCGTCGCACGAGTATTTCGGAGTGCAAAAATTGTTGTTACATGTCAAGGACTAGATTGGCAACGGGCAAAGTGGGGCAATATATCGAGTCGGGTGATTTTAACGGGTGAAAAGGCTGCGGTGCGATTTGCCGATGAAATCATTGTGGTTTCGGAAGCTTTGCAAAGTTATTTTTCTCAAACTTACGGACGAAGTACAATTTATATCCCCAATGCACCCGCAAGTTATCCCAAATCAGATGAGAATTTTACCTACGGTCAGAATTTAGGATTAACAAAAGGACGTTATTTATTATTTCTCGGTAGAATAGTCCCTGAAAAACGTCCCGATTTATTAATTGAAGCTTTCCTCAAACTTAAACCCCCAGGTTGGAAACTCGTGCTTGCAGGTGGTGTTAGCGATACTAAATCATACACCTCGAAGCTTTTGGAAATGGTTGCAAGTAGCCGCGAAGTTATGTTTGCAGGCGAGTTACGGGGGGCAAGATTGGCAGAAATTGTTCGCGGTGCGGGGTTGTTTGTTATGCCTTCAGATGTGGAAGGGTTGCCTTTAGCGATGTTGGAAGGAATGCGCGAAGGTATCCCCGTTTTAGCAAGCGATATTCTACCTCACCAACAACTTTTAGGACGCGACCGTGGGGTGCTTTTCCCGAATGGTGACATTGAAGGATGCGTCCAACAACTTAACTGGGCATTGAATCATCCAACGGAATTGGCAAATATGGCAGTTTTAGCACAAAAGTACGTTCAACGCAACTATAGTTGGGAGCAAATTACTACCGATAATTTAGATGTTTACCAGCAATTGCTTAAATCCGATCTAGCGACTGAAGAATCGCCTTCTTTGGATCGAGTTGCTGTCAAATAGTCATAAGAGCGACTTGAATTGCGAAAAGAAGATATTCTTCTTTATTCTTTTTTAATATGGGTGCGAACTATGGAGAACAAAAGGTTATGGAAAGTGTTTTATTGTGGACAGCTATCAAGCGGCGAAGCATACCAGCCCTTATTACATTCGTGGCAGTCATTGGTGGTGCAGTTGCGTATCTAGCAGTTGCACCACGCATGTACGAAACAAGCGCCCGGATAATGCTTGATAACAAACGAGTCAGTGTATCTGATTTTGGACGCGACACACAGGTATCAGGAGGCAGTTCTGATGGGGGAAGTGCGCTTGCAGACCAAGCTGAATTAGTGAAATCGCAGCGAGTTTTAGAGAATGCGCGAGCATTACTAAAATCTCAACCGAAAACGGGTGCGGTGGCAGATAAGCTTGCGCTTAAAAAACTCAGCCGCGATTTGAAAGTTAAAATCGTCCCTGCTACTAATATTCTCGAACTCAAATACAAGTCACCTAACCCCGCGTTTGCTGCCAACTTGCTGAATGCAGTTACGAGTGCAATGGTAGAGGACAATATCAAAACGATTAGTTCAGAAGCTACCAAAGTTCGGAAATTTCTCGAAAAAAACGAAGTCCCCAACGCCCAAAAACGGCTCCAAGTTGCGGAAATCAAAGAAAATAGATACCGTCAATCGAGCGGTCTTGTTGCCTTTGACGACCAAACGAGAAGCCTAGTTAATAGTATTGCCGTTTTGGAAGACCAAGAGCGAATGCTCTTTGCCCAACTCCAAGAAGCTCGCGCTCGTGATGCTTCGCTGCGTCAAGTTACCAATTCCAGCAGCCTGGAAAAAGCTGTAGCTTCGGTACGCAGCGGACAAGATGACCAAGTAAAAAACTTGCGTGGCAAATTAACCGAACTAGAAACGCAAATTGTGGCGTTGCGGCAGCGTTTTACCTCGGAACATCCCCAATTAAATTCTTTAATGCAGCAGAGGGATGCGATCGCGCTTATGTACCAACAAGAGTTAGCGCGGGTTTCCACAACTGGTACTCAAGCAGTTTTACCCAGCAGCATTGCGAACGACACACTCAGCCAAAACCTCAATTCCCAACTTGTCACCAACGCTGTTGAAGGAACCGCAGCAGTCAATAAACTGCGAACCCTCCAAAGCGAACGAGCTAGCCTCCAAGCTCGATTGGCACAACTGCCAGTGAAGCAAGAACCGCTCACGGCATTAACAAGAGCGCGTGTCGAAGCCGCCGAATCCTTCAAAAACCTCCAAGGCAAACTCGAAGAAGCCCGCATCGCCGAAGCCCAAAAGGTCGGCAACATTCGCGTTATTGAAGCAGCGGTGATTCCGACGGTTCCTACAGACCCCCAAGCTCCTGTTATTTTGGTATTGGCAGCGGCTTTAGGAACCCTACTGAGTGCGGGTGTAGTGCTGCTACTCGAATTGATGGACAATCGCCTTCACGATGCAGTCGAAGCCGAACATCTCCTGCAAGTACCGTTGTTAGGAATGTTACCGCGTTTGCGTTCTACGAATCTAGCGTTGCAGCCCGCCGATTTATTCCTCGATGACATGGGATTGGTAGAACCTTATCGAATGCTGTTGAAAACTTTGGAGTATCGCAGTCCCGATGACTTGCGGTTGATTGTTGTCAGTAGTACACTTTCTTCTGAAGGTAAATCGGTTGTCGTGTCGCACTTAGCAGCAGTTGCGGCGATGCTGTCGCGCCGAACATTAATTATCGATGCTGACTTGCGCCGACCAACCTTACATCGCTTATTCAACTTGTCTGCCACACCCGGACTTACCGACGCGATTACCAAACGCCAGCGACTCGCCGATGTCGTTCAACCGACAGCGATTGAAAATCTCTCAGTATTAACCTGCGGTGCAGTTTGCGCTCGTCCTTCGCAATTACTCGAATCGAGGGCGATGAAGTCGCTGATGGCAGAAGCATCTGAGGAATACGATTTAGTCATAGTCGATACTCCTCCTCTCAGTGCCTGTGCGGACGCAACTACCCTGAGCCAATTCGGCAACGGCATTATGCTTGTCACCCGTCCAAGCCTGACAATCAAGGAAGTGCTGCAAAAAGCAGTCGCAGACCTGACACGCGATCGCGTTCCGCTCTTAGGTGTGGTCGTCAACGGGCTAACTACGCCAAGTGACAAATATTACCGCGATGACACCGCACTGCCGCGCCGATTGGCAGAATTAGGTGCGAATGGAAGCGATCGCACGAGGTAGAGTATGCAAATCGCAAATCAACGGTACATCTATCTATCAATATTAATTGCCGTTTGTGCTGCTGTGGTTGGCTTTGCAGGCGGTGTTGTCACAGGTATACAGCCGCTATATATGGGTTTGGGCATAGGCGTTGCGGTAGTACTAATCTACTTTTTCGCTAGTTTTCCTCAAGCTGTGCTGATGCTGTTAATCGTGCGGAGTTCGATAGATATCTTCTCGAAACAGCAAATACCCTCTGCCCTTGCCATTGGTATTGATGCGCTCACACTTATATATGTAGGATTACTACTGCTACAACAAAAAAAGGTACAAACAGATACCTTTTGGTGGTTCTTCCTTGGCTGGGTTTTACTCCAAGGTATTTGGGTAATTCTCCTGCCCTTGGGTGGACTGGGTTTAGATGGTTCGTACTTAGTTGATAGTCTCCGCGAATGGGTGCGGCTATTTTCCTGGTTGATGGTTTACTTGCTGGTCATGCAACTCAAAGACCAAGTAGACCCCGAAGCCATGTTATCGCAATTACTTTTGGGTCTAATTCCACCCCTGACCCTGGCATTTTTGCAAATGGTAGTACCGTCGATATTGCCACCTTTACTTTCTGCCGATGGTGGTGGGGAAATTATGTCAATGTCGGGTGAAGAATCGCGGATTCGCGGCACTCTCGGACACCCCAACGGATTCGCTACATACTTATTACTATTTATCGGGCTGACCTGGTGGAAACTCGGAGGTGCAAAGCAGCGTTTACCCTGGTTACTCCTACTGGGAGTCATAGCGATGTTCTTTGTCAGCACCAAAGCCCTATTTAGTTTAATGATGCTGGGTGTATTCGTTTTAGTATTAATTGCACCGCGTTTAGATTTGCTCAAAATCATTGGTGGAATAACATTTTTAACGCTTGTTATCGGGCTATTTGCCAGCACCCCCTTCGGACAAGAACGGCTTTCGTCGCTCTCTAACACACCTTTATTGAACCCCGATATCGATGTATCGAGGGCAATTCTGCTTTCAAAAGGTGATTACAACAGTTTCAACTGGCGATTAGGGCAATGGACGTATCTATTAGAACAATGGCAGCAATATCCATTACTCGGTTACGGTTTGGGATTGAGCGTCTTCGTCAGCACCAACCAACTTTTACCGCATAACGATTACGTTCGTGCCTTAGTCGATGGTGGAATCGTCGGATTAATAACTTTTATTCTCTTTTTCTTAGTACAAGGTGTATGGCTGCTGCGGTTAATCAAATCACCTCTCATAAGTCAGTCACAGCAAAGATTATGCGAAATACTACTAGCTTTTTTAGTAGCAGTACCAGTGGGAATGATAACCGAAAACATTTGGAGCCACACCACATTATTTTTCTACTGGTGGACAATTTTTGCTCTTGCAGGTATGCAATGGAAACAACATCCTGACTAATTAGGGGGTCAGAATCCCGGTTGCTTTAAAAGTTATCGGGAATATTGCCACCCATCAAACAACCTTGAAAATTATTCGTAACTAAGGAACTACTATTATGCAAGTTCAAAATCAGATCGATTTTAAATTCAGTCAACAAACTCTAAAGAACCTTTGCTGTCCTAAATGTGGTTCTCAATTAGAAACTATTGATGCCAATCTTAAATGCAGGAATAATCAATGTCAAGCTTCATTCCCCATAGTTAACTCGATTCCAATCCTAATTGATGAAGTTTCCAGTATCTTCTCAATTAGCGATTTTCTTGATTTTGATAATGCAACTCTCAAACCCAAATCAAAACTCGAAAGATTAATTATAGATTTATTACCGGGAATCTCTCAAAATTTGAAAGCCAAAGAGAATTTCCGAGATTTCGCAAAAATTTTGCTCAAAGAAAATCCTCACCCTAAAGTTCTAGTTATCGGTGGAAGTGTAGTCGGACAGGGTATAGAAGCATTATCGCAAAACCCAGAAATTGAAATGGTCGAAATCGATGTCGCTTTCGGTTCTGGAGTTTCTGTGATATGCGATGCTCACAGTCTTCCTTTTGCAGATACTTGCTTTGATGGAATTATTATCCAAGCAGTACTCGAACACGTTGTAGATCCGATTCGTTGTGTAGCAGAAATTCATCGCGTCCTCAAACCGAATGGACTTGTTTACGCCGAAACACCTTTTATGCAACAAGTACATTTAGGAAGGTTCGATTTTACTCGCTTCACGCATCTAGGACATCGACGATTATTTCGTAAGTTTACAGAAGTTTCCAGCGGTGCAGTTTGTGGACCGGGAATGGCTCTAGCTTGGTCTTACCAATACTTTTTGTTAAGTCTCTTCCAAAAGGAGTCAATTAGAAAAATCGTCAAAATGTTTGCACGCGCAACATCTTTTTGGTTACTATATTTTGATTATATAATTATTAATAAACCGGGAGCATATGATGCCGCTTCCGGATATTATTTTATGGGTAAGAAAAGTGATACAGAACTATGCGATCGCGAATTAATTAAACAGTACAGAGGTACGCAATTTGCGTCCTTCTAAGTTAGTAGGCAAAATTCAAATATTGTGTTGAGACAGGTAATTACTAATTACTGTTGCAATCCGGGTAACTTCTACAACCCGGATTCTAACCTTCAGCACAAGCTCAAAATTAATGAAACGAACCACTAGTTCTCAGTAATTATATTTGTTCGTGCCAACCGGAATCAATTAATCTATAAAATAACAAAAACATGAACAACATTATTCAGGATTTACTTCAAGACTGGAGCGAAAATAGAGAAAGTAGCAACAAATCCCGGTTAATTCTCATCTTTTTTCGCTCCGCACAAATAATTGCCAACCTACCCGTACCCTTGCGTTTATTTTCCAAAATCTATTGCAACATCTACACTTTAGTCGTCGAATGGATATTAGGAGTAGAACTGCCTTGGAATACCCAAGTCGGTGCAAACCTCAAACTACTACATGGTGTCGGCTTAGTTGTCAATTGTCAAACTAAAATAGGTAAAAATTGTACTCTTAGACATTGCACAACAATTGGTAATAAAAAGCTTGCCGACGGTTCTTATAGCACCTGTCCGCAAATCGGTAACAACGTCGATATCGGTTCTAATGTTGTAATTATTGGCTCAATTTCTATTGGTGATAATGCAGTTATCGGTGCTGGCTCCGTTGTCGTCAAAGATGTTCCTGCATGTGCAGTTGTTGCAGGAAATCCAGCTAAAGTTATCCGCATTCACAAAATTTCTAATTTATTAGATAAGCATATAGATGTCGCGGCAATTGCATCATTATCTACAAATATCGCAATCAAAAACTAAAAATAAACTCTTGAAAAATAAAATACGTTTTGACATCTTGACCATTGAATTAAACTTATAATAAGCAGACGGGCATGAAAGGGAGAAGATAGAAAACAGAATGTAGAAGGGAAGACGGTTTTGAGTAATTTTATGTTTCTTTACATAGTTGGGTTTTTTTGATTTTTCTACTTAGCTTTTTAACTTAGAGCAAAAAAAATTAGGTCGATCGTATAACTTGTTGAAACATACTTAGGGTGCGTTGCGACAGCGTAACGCACTATCTTGTTGATACTATTTTTATTTAATCGTAGTTTAAATATATAAAGTATTTGAACGCCAATAACAGTACACCTAGCTTCAGTATTTGCTTTGTATAATCTTTATCAAGTCTTTAAAGCTAGTTTTTAATTTCTAAAAATAACTTTTATATAATCGATTGGAAACATTAAAGATTATGGAATAACTTCAAGTGTTACAATTTTCTACGAGCAATAAAATAGTTACGTCCAATATATTTCTTGAATACGAGGTCAAACTACCAAAAATAACAGTTATTACTACTTGCTATAATCATGCTCCATATATTGAAGCCACGTTACAAAGTGTGATTAATCAAGGATATCCAAACCTTGAATATATTGTTATAGAAGGAGGTTCGAGCGATAATAGTCAAGAAATTATCGAGCGTTACCGTGATTATTTGACAGATTTTTTAATCGAGCCAAATACCCGGCAAATTGATAAACTGATCGAAGGATTTTCTCGTGCGACGGGTGATATTCTATGTATGTTAAATTCAGATGATGTATTTGAACCCGGAGTACTCGAAGAAGTCGCAGAATTTTTCTTAAATAATCCTCAAGCACAGGTAGTTTATGGTAATTATTCTTGGATTGATAGTAAAGGAAATTTAATGAGTCGTCGGAAAGAAATCGGTTTTAACCGTTTTATCTTCATGTATGATGTTAATTATATTCCTCAACCATCGACTTTTTGGCGACGCGACTTATACGAACAAGTCGGGGGTTTAACTCAAGATATTGATGTAGCTCTTGATACTGATTTATGGATAAAATTTGCAGATGTTACATCAATTTATCATATACCTCGCTTTTGGTCTAAATACCGCATTCATCCTAAACAAAAATCGCTGAACAGTAATGAAAAGCTATCTAATGAAATGAGTGCAATTAGGAAAAGATATAAACAGAATGAGCCAAAATGGTCGATAATAATCAAAAGTAAATTAGCAAAATTAATGCGGCTTACTGGTAAATTCCTAGCTGGATGCTACTGGTAAGTAAGTGTAGGGGTAAATAACAGTTATTTACCCTTTTTCAACCTACCCTAGTTTTAGATGTTAATCAATAAACTCAAAAAGTTATCTTCAGACCAATTTATTAGTAATATTGGCTGGCTAGGAATAGCAGAACTTGCGAATCGGATTGTCAGATTAGCAACAACTGTGGTTTTAGCTCGGACTTTTAATGCTTACGATTATGGTGTTGCTTCTATCATTTTTACAATTGTCGATTTTGGTTATGTTCTCACCATCAATCCTGGTTTTGGCGCCAAAATCATTCAAGCCGATCTTGACGAACTAAGTATTATTTGTGATACCACATATTGGTTAAATTGGATAGTATGTATAGCATTATTTTTAATTCAATGTATAGCAGCATTTCCAATTGCTAAATTTTATAATAACGACGAGTTAATACTACAAATTTGCGTAGTAGCCACAGCTTATTTAATTATTCCCCTATACACAATTCAAGCAACATTGATTCAGCGAGCGAATCGATTAAAAATTACTGCGATCGCAACTGCAATTCAATTAATTTTCGGTAACGTTCTCACCATCGTTCTTGCTGCTACAGGTATGAGGTCGTGGGCTGTAATTTTACCGATTGCGATCGCAATGCCTATTGGTGCTGTCATTAACTGGATGAATCATCCTTGGCGACCTCCTAGTTATTTCACAATGCAAAATTGGCGTGCAATAACTAGTTTTGGGTTGAAGATGCTCGGTGTCAATGCCCTTAGTCGAGTCCGAATGAATCTGGATTATCTATTAGTCGGATACTTTATTGGTATTGAAGCACTCGGTTTATATTTCTTCGCCTTCAATGCCGGATTAGGAATTAGTCAAAGTATTATTAACGCTTTTACATCAGCATTATATCCGCACCTTTGTGCGGCACGCGGAGATAACGAGCAGATGAAAAAGCAATTTTTTAAAAGTTTAAAAACTATTACTTTGATTGTAGTACCGTTAGTTATTTTACAAACGAGCCTAGCTCAAATTTACGTACCAATTGTATTTGGTCAAAAGTGGATTCAAGGAATCCCAATTCTAATTATAATTTGTCTATCTGCTATCCCCATCGCTTTATCGCGTGCAACTTCCCAACTACTACAAGCTGTCGATAAAACCCATCTAGATTTTTACTGGAATCTCATTTTTACCAGTATCTTCGCAGTTTCCTTACTTATAGCGATACCGCGAGGAATTTTTGCGGTTGCTTGTGCAGTGCTAATTTCTCAACTCATAGCCATACCAATTTTTACAATTTGGGTGCTACGATATATCTTTCCCAAAAAATTAGAAACAAGTTGACAATGCATTTCTGAGGCAACAACTTACATGGAAAATACTAATACATTGGATTTAATCGCCGGAGGGATTGGATTATTGATTTTAGTCGGAGGTATGCTGATGATGTTTACCACCATCTTTACCACTAAGAATAGATAATCCTTTTACGTAGGTTAGGCAGGATGCCTAACCTACGGGTAATCAAGGTAATTATAGATTTTATCCTTGATAGCAATGAGATTGCGATGCCTTAACTGCTTCCATCTTAGTACCTCTTTGCTTAAGCAAGCTTCCGCGTAGCGTCTCCGTTGGCGCAGCTTACCCGCGCCGTGCGATCGCATCTCCCCTTGGGACTTAGCCGCTGCCGCAGGCGTTTGGCTTAGGGGTGCTTGAGAATGGTATTGCGTTTGCTAGGTGAACCCCAAGCTTTAAGAAAATCTGTAATGAGAATATTCTATTATTAAAAAATAAAGTTATTAGGTTTATACAGGGAAGTCAAAAAAAAGTTTATTATAGGATAAATTACGGTGCAAGCTGAAAAACTTAAAGGCAAAATTGATACATCGGGTAACTTAATAATTAGTCAACCTGTCAACATACCTCCTGGAGATGTGGAAGTAATTATTTTACAAGCAGTTGAGATTGCTGATTCTACAGAACCGATTATTGAATTACAACCAGAAATAGCTAGACGACCAACTAAAATTAAAGCTTTGCAAGGTTGGTTTGAAAAAACACAGCCGACACCAGATGATTTTGACCCAGAGGAAGCGAGATGGGAAGCTTTGAAAGAAAAATATAGTTTATGAAAGTTTTGCTTGATACAAATATTATCGTGGATGTTGCCCTTGAACGACAGCCTTTTTTTGGAGACAGCGAGACAGTTTTATCATTTGTTGAACAAGGACAAATTGAAGGTTATATTTCTGCTTCGAGTTTCGGCGACCTTTACTATATTATTCGTAAAGATAAAGGTAAAGATTTAACGCTTGAATTTTTGAGGAATATTATAACCTTCTGTCAAGTCGCTACTGTAGACAGTACCGCAATCAATATGGCACTAACTGTTAACTTTCGAGATTTTGAAGATGCCATTTAGTATAGTGTCGCAGTACTTAATCATTTAGATGCAATCGTTACTCGCAATCCCAGAGATTTTACAGTAACTACCCTGCGAATTATTGCACCTAATCAGTTAATTGAAGAATTAACGAATGCTTAATAAGAGATTTTCAAATAGATAACGTCGGTTTATAGCATCTTGTTTAACCTAGAAGTATTAGGATAGGCATCTCGCCTATCCTACGGTAAAATTATTTTCTGGGAGTTTCTACACCGCTATCCAAGCACCGTGAAACCCGTAAGGTACGCGAGTCGGAATTAACACCCGTGCAACAGGTGGACTCGTTATATCTTGAGCATTTATCACCACAAGCTCGGATGTCTCGCTACTGGTATCATATACAAATGTTACCAGCCAACCATCATCCTCATTACTTGCGCTGGAACTTGATGCAAATACAGCTTCCCCGCCATAGCGTCCTTTCCCATGTTCGTGAATCTGCGATGTCCCGTTATGAAAGTCGTATTTAATTACACCATCGAATAATGGTGTCGAACTAGCTGCAATTTTACCACTGTAGCCATAACGGGTTTTTCGTCCTAATAAGTTTTCGTTAACGCGGGGAAACTCCGAAGCAATATCATCGAGTCTTTCCTCGCGGACGCTACCATCCGTAAGATTAAATCGCCAGCGATGCAAACGCGGGATATCTCCATCGGGGTCGCGCTTGCTATCATTATCAACTAAAACATTTGTCGAACTCATCCGACAGGCAATCAGTACAACTTCGTCACCTTCCTCATATGCGTTGAGAGTATGAAAAATATAACAAGCTGGAGTTTCAAACCAGCGAATATTACTATTATCCCCGTGACGCTCGACAATACCAAAACGACTCGGTTTATCGCGTTCAAACATTAACCCAGGCAGCCCTTTTTGCATTCTTTGCATACTAAAAGTTAAGGGCAAATCCATAAAAATGCTGTAATTTTCGGTAATGGCGAAATCGTGCATCATTACCCCCATCGGTATATCTATGGGCACAGTCCGCAGTAATTCCCCTGCCGCCGAAACTACACTGTACTTTAAGTATGGCGGTGCAAACCCGTACCCAAAGAACATCATTTCACCCGTTACCGGGTCTACCTTGGGGTGGGCTGTAAAAGCCGAAACCAGCTTACCATTATAGTTATACTCGCCAATTGTATCTAAATCCGGCGTTGTCACCGCATGAGGTGCCCCTCCTTCCCACGTCGCTAATAGCTGACCTGCGTGCCATACTAGTGCGGTATTTGCGGTATTCTTACCGGGACCGTAGGGATTATCCGGGCGCGAAGGTTCCATAAGTCCCGTCCATACAGCTTTACCGACTTGGTTTTCGATTTGCCAACCGCGAGTTTTGATGTAGCGGTTGCGATAAGTAGCTTTGCCGTCGTGAATGCGAACACCATGCAGCATTCCATCACCGTCAAACCAGTGATATTTACCAATCGGCGACCATTGGGGATTGGGACCATTGCGGACGAACATTCCCGACAAATCGCTTGGTAATTCACCAATTACTTTCAGGTTGTCTGCGGTAATTTCATCGCTAACTGGTGCAAAGTTGCCGTCGAGATATGGATTAACTGCTGTTGCTGTCATTGTGTTGTGAGTTTCAGTTTATCTACGCACTTTATCTATTTTGGCGCAGGAATAGGGGTTTTGCGTGCTTTACGATTTGTCTATGCAATTAACCTGATTCCCACGTTTATTCTCAAACATCGCACTCACAAAAGCAGAACTTCAGAGACAATTGGTAAGGTTGCCAAATCTCAAATCTAAGACTATATGAGTTTGACTCTTTATTTCCTTCGTCACGGACAAACTGAGTTTAGTCGCAGCAATTCATACTGCGGTTCTCTCGACCCCGAACTTACGGAGGACGGGGTAGAAATGGCAAAAGTATTTGCAGCAGCTTACAGTTCTATTCCTTGGAAAGCTGTGTATTGCAGTCCGATGAAACGTACCATAGCTACAGCTAAACCATTATGCTCAAGTATTGGCATCGAACCCGAATTGCGCGATGGTTTAAAGGAAATTAATTACGGTCTGTGGGAAGGAAAATCACCCGAAACCGTAAGCACCGAGTATCACGACGATTACATCCGCTGGCTTGCCGACCCCGCATGGTATGCTCCTACAGGTGGAGAAATGGCAATTGCGATCGCATCTCGTGCCATGCAAGTTGTTGAAGAAATCAAACATCAGTACAGTAGCGGCAACGTGTTAATTGTTGCCCACAAAGCGACGATTAGAATTATGCTGTGTAGCTTGATGGGTATCGACGTGGGACGTTTTCGCTATCGTTTGGGCTGTCCGGTTGGTTCTGTAAGTGTAGTTGAATTTACCTCGCACGGACCACTTTTAAAGGCACTTGCTGACCGCGTTCATCAAGATGAAAGAATGCGAAATTTACCTGGAACCTAATGAGCGGGAGTGGGGAGTAGGGAAGAATTAGAAGTTAGGAGTTAGGAGTTAGGAGTTAGGAATTGGGAGTAGGGAAGAGTTATGAGTTATGAGTTATGAGTTAAAGTTAATAATTATTTTCTTCCTCCACTCCCCCTATTCCCTACTCCCCTCCCCCTAATTTATGCTTCCAATTATTGAAACGATTCCCTTGCGTCAAATGGCTTCTGGTGATATTTTTTCACTGCAAATCTACAAATTCATCGGTTCGCAACCTGGTAAAAAGGTTTATATCCAATCGAATTTGCATGGTGCTGAAATTGTCGGCAATGCTGTAATCCACCAGATCATAACGTTTTTACAGACACTAAATAAAGATAATTTAACTGGTGAAATTTGGCTGGTTCCAGTATGTAACCCGATGGGAACTAACGAACGCGCTCATCATTTCTCACCGGGAAGATACTGCGTTTACGAAGCGAAAGATTGGAATCGCATTTTTTGGGATTATGAAAAAGCATCTGATGATTTAGCAGCTTTTGCTAAATCCCAGCTTCACAATCAGATAGAGGTCGTTAGACAAAATTATCTAAACATTATTAAAGAAGAATTTAGTAAAAATTTAGTAAAAATTAATTGTTATAATAGCGTTCCCTATACCGAAAAATTTCGTTACAAACTGCAATCATTGAGTCTAGATGCAGATTATTTAATCGATTTGCACAGTTCAAGCAACCAAGGATTAAATTATCTCTATTATTTTCATAACCGCGAAGCTAGTGCTAAATATTTCTTACTTAACTTCGGTATTTTACTAGATACCTATGACGGAGACGCATTCGACGAAGCCTTTATTAAACCTTGGTTAGCCCTCGAAAATTACTTGCAAAAGCTGGGTCGAGAAATTCGCTTTGACGTAGAAGCATGGACACTTGAACTCGGTACGGGGATGCATATAAATCCTGATTCTGTAGCGCAAGGTATTCGAGGTATCAAAAATTATTTAGTACAGAAAGGCATATTAATCAATACCGATCTATCTACAGTTCATATAAATTCCGAAATGGATTTTAGAAAACGAAGCGGCGTTAAGAAATATTATGGAATCGCAGGTGGAATGATTCAATCGCGGGTGGAATTAGGTAGTTTAGTAAAAGCAGGCGATCGCATTTATCAAATATTAAGTTTTAATAAGCTCGGTCAGCTTCCGACTGTCATTGATATTCTAGCTGAAGCCGATGGTTTAGTTTATGACGCTTCAACCAATCAGGCAGTCAATGAAGGAGAATTTGTCATGGGAATTATTAGTTAGGAGGCACGGAGGGGCGGGTTTAGAGAGATTTCTCATTACCATATAAGTTTATTAGCGAACCCGCCCGTAAAGTTGAAAGTTGAGAATAAATAACCTTTCCCCCCTTTCCCCTCTTCCCTGACATATTTTTTGACATTTGGATAGGCGAAAAGTAACTAGTAGTAGATTAAACTTATAAGGCTGCGATCGCCTACCAATACCAGGGTGATTTTATGTTGTTTTTAGCTTTAGGAAAAAAGGTAATTTCTCGGAAATGCAAGATGTGACAGTGGAGACGAAAATGAGTAGTATTGACGACATGTATTCATTTCCAGAAGAAGCCTTGATTCCACAGGCTCCTCCCGAATTTAGGTCGGGTTTTATCGGTATTATTGGTCGTCCAAATGTCGGTAAATCCACGTTGATGAATGAATTAGTAGGGCAAAAAATTGCTATTACTTCACCCGTAGCGCAAACTACGCGCAACCGTTTGCGCGGTATTTTAACAACACCGAAAGCGCAATTAATTTTTGTTGACACGCCAGGAATTCATAAACCGCATCATCAATTAGGCGAAGTTTTAGTAAAAAATGCCACAATTGCTATCGAATCGGTCGATGTAGTATTATTTGTTGTCGATGCTGCGGTAAAGTGTGGAGCAGGTGACAGATATATTGCCGAATTGCTTATCCACAGTAAGACACCTGTTATTTTGGGTTTGAATAAAATTGACCAACAAACCGCAGATTCCGCAGATGAATTAGATGCAAGTTATACTCAACTCGCCAAATCGCATCAATGGCAGACGGTAAAATTTTCTGCGAAAAATAGTGATGGATTACCGCAGTTACAAGACTTATTGATTGCACAATTAGACCCAGGACCATACTATTACCCACCTGATTTAGTTACCGACCAGCCCGAACGTTTTATCATGGGTGAATTAATCCGCGAACAGATACTTTTATTAACACGCGAAGAAGTACCCCACTCAGTAGCGATCGCCATCGATTTAGTCGAAGAAGCACCTACAATTACCCGCGTCCTGGCTACAATTAATGTTGAGCGCGATTCGCAAAAAGGAATTTTGATAGGTAAAGGTGGGGCAATGCTCAAATCCGTTGGTAGTGCTGCCCGCGAACAAATTCAAAAGCTAATCGCAGGTAAAGTTTACCTCGAATTATTTGTAAAAGTTCAGCCCAAATGGCGACAATCGCGTATCCGTTTAGCCGAACTGGGATATCGGGTGGAAGAGTAAAAGGAGGCGCGGAGTTAAGAGTTAAGAGTTAGGAGTTAAGAGTTATGAGTTAAGAGTTAAGAGTTAAGAATAATTAAAAGGTTAAATAAAAATAGCTAGTTATTTGCTTCTAACAACTCACTGCGGAAAACTCAATTATTTATTCCTAACTTCCAATTTTAGATTCTTGACTTCCAACTCCTAACTTCTAACTTTAAATTCTTAACTCCTAACTTCCAACT
>CAXTCQ010000089.1:19799-28200 GCA_964242965.1 uncultured Calothrix sp.
CTAACTTCTAACTTTAAATTCTTAACTCCTAACTTCCAACTCCTAACTTCTAACTTTAAATTCTTAACTCCTAACTTCCAACTCCTAACTATAAATTCTTAACTCCGCGCCTCCGCGCCTCCTAACTATAAATTCCTAACTCCTAACTTTCAGAAATGTCATTAAATCTACCAATTGATGCACCTCCACTGCGGGTTTTAATCGTTGAAGATGACCCAATGATGCAATTAGGACTCGAACAGTCGCTAATGGTTTACCCGCAACTCGAAATTGTTGGACAAGCTGAAGATGGTTACTTGGGGGTACAAAATGCACTCAAACTAAAACCCGATTTAGTTGTTATGGATATTGGATTACCGCGTTTGGATGGTATTGCAGCGACGCAACAAATCAAAGCTGCGTTACCCCAAACCCGTGTTGTCATGCTGACATCGCATCAAACCGAAACCGAAATTATTGCTGCATTATCGAGCGGTGCCGATGCTTATTGTATCAAAGGTGCTACCGTCGAGCGGTTGTTGAGTGCGATTTCTGCTGCTGTTGAAGGTGCAACTTACCTCGACCCTTTGATTGCACGACGAGTGATTGAAAACCTCAAACCACCTTCACCTACTGCAAATCCTGCCAACTTATCGCAACGCGAGTTAGAAGTATTGAAGTTGATGGTAGAAGGTTTGAGTAATCCCGAAATTGCCGAAAAACTATATTTAAGTCCCAACACCATTAAAACCCATGTGCGGGGAATTATGAATAAGCTTTCAGTCGATGATAGGGTCCAAGCTGCGGTGGTTGCATTGCGGTCGGGGTTGGTGTGAAAGAGGGAAAGGGGTTTGCAGCAATTTTAGATCCTTTGCGCGAAGACGTTCCCAATGCGATCGCAACTTGTTTGACTGCGGGAATGCAGGTAAAAATAGTTACAGGTGATAATTCGGAAACTGCTAAGGAAATTGCCCGTCAGATTGGCTTGTGGAATAAATATTTTAACCACCGGAATTGCATTTTTGATTTTCTTGCTAGGCTTTTTACGTCACATGCGTCGAGATGGGGAAATCGATTCCTACGAACTATCGGTGTTTTTTGCTGTATTCGTCACGTTACAATTTTGGAATTTGTTCAACGCTCGTTGCTTGGGGTTGAAGCAGTCAGCTTTTACAGGTTTGTCAAAAAATAAAGCATTTGTAGTAATCGCTGCCAGCATCGTTATCGGGCAAATCCTAATTATTCAGATACTTCAAGCCCGGTCAACTTCGTAGCTTTCCGGACATAGCGTACTGAATACCGTTTGGCGGTACTGTATTTAGAACAGTACCTTTATCCTTGATTGACTGGCTAATTATTACTTTTGGAACTTCGATAGTGCTTCTAGTTGGAGAATTGTTACGTTTATTCCAGCGTGTGACAGCAAAAAATAAATACCGCATTCTAAAAGCCTAGAGTTCGTACTTTCGTAACGCTTCGCACTCCACACTCTACAAAATTACTACAATACTTTTCAACCATCCTCTGGGCTGAACCTCTTTTACCGCTATACTTTTTTATAGCATCGTCCTCGCGTAGCAAGGAAGCACACCATGTCTCGTTGGTTCAATACCGCAGGTCCTTGTAAAGCCGACGTTCACTATATGCTGTCGTCAACAAGTCGTTTACCTAACTTGGAACGCTTGATAGCCCAAGAAAGCTATTTTGTAATCCATGCGCCTCGCCAAACGGGTAAAACAACTGCAATGCTGGCGCTAGCATCAGAACTAACTTCGAGTGGGCGCTACACGGCAGTCATGGTATCTGCGGAAGTAGGAAGCCCCTTTCGTCACGACCCAGGAGCCGCTGAATTGGCAATTCTTGGTGCTTGGCGCGATACAATTGCAATCCGTTTACCCCAAGAACTGCAACCGCCTACTTGGGTTTATGCAGAAACTGGACAGAGGATTCGAGCCAGTTTGCAGGCTTGGGCACAAGCTTCGCCGCGACCTTTAGTGTTATTTATTGATGAAATTGACTCCTTACAAGATGAAGCGCTGCTTTCCTTTTTACGGCAGTTACGCGATGGCTATCCCAATCGCCCCAAAAACTTTCCATTGTGTGTAGGGTTAATTGGCTTGCGGGATGTACGCGATTATAAAGTTGCTTCTGGGGGCAGCGTTCGCTTAAATACCTCAAGTCCTTTTAATATCAAAGTCCGCTCCCTAACGTTGAGAGATTTTAATGCTACCGAGGTAGAGCAACTATACCAACAACATACTTCGGACACGGGACAAGTTTTCACCTCTGAAGCAATCAAGACAGCTTTTAATTTGACTCAGGGACAACCCTGGTTGGTAAATGCCCTTGCGAAAGAAATTGTAGAAGAGATTGTCACTGATACGGATGTAGAAATTACACAAGTACATATTCACCAAGCCAAGGAAGTGCTGATTGCTCGACTAGATACCCACCTCGATTCGCTTGCTGAAAGACTTCGAGAACCAAGGGTAAAGGCAATTATTGAGCCAATATTAGCAGGGTTGGAACTAGGAGATGTCCCCAATGATGATATTCAGTTTGTAATCGACCTGGGTTTGTGCAAAATGGACCCCCTTGGAGGATTGACGATTGCGAACCCCATTTACCGCGAGGTGTTACCACGAGTATTGACAGTGACACCTTCCGCTTCGCTGCCTCAAATAGCACCTACCTGGTTGACTCCAGAAGGTGAGCTAGATACTGATGCTTTATTATTGCAGGCATTTTTAGCATTCTGGCGGCAGCATGGCGAACCGTTACTTGGTAGCGCATCCTACCACGAAATTGCACCCCATTTGGTACTAATGGCATTTTTGCATCGCGTAGTTAACGGGGGTGGAACAATAGAACGCGAATATGCGATTGGACGCGATCGCATGGATTTGTGTCTCAGGTATGGAAAGGTAACGCTAGGAATTGAATTAAAAGTTTGGCGTGACGGAAGAGGAGACCCCGAAGAGGAAGGTATTGAACAATTAGATTCCTATTTAGCGGGGTTGGGAGTAAATTTTGGTTGGTTAATTATTTTCAACCGACGCACAAAGGCTTTACCCCTAGTGGAGCGCTTGGCAACTCAAGTTAAAACCACGACTCAGGGACGTTCTGTTACCATCGTCCGGGCATAGCATTTGCACGACGAGCGATTGAATACCTTAAACAACTTTACTCATAAACTGATAGACTTTTAAAAGTTGCCAGGGTTGTCATCAAGTGCGAGTAAGAAATTAATCAGGTCTGTTTGCTGTTGGGGATTAAATCTAGCCTGATTATCTACATAGAACTCATGACCTGTGCCATCCAGGTTACTCCGCTCTGGATTTAAAGCAGGGTTCAATTTGTTGGCTCCCACAACTTTCTCACGAAGTTCCCGATCTAATAACGCACGTAAACTGCTAGCAGGATCGGCAGGTAAACCAAGGCTCTTAGTACCAGTTAATCCTAAACCACTAGGGTCAACAACCTGAAATCTGCCATCTTGAAAAACTTTCAAGCTTCCTTCTCGTACTGCTACACCACCATCATGTAAATAGGGTGCGCTAAAATATAAGCCTCTAAGGGTCGTTGTTTTGTAACCACCATTCGGTAATATACCCTTGGGTAATGTTGTAGAACTCTCGGAGATACCCTCCGTTGGCACGTCCAGTACTTCTGCGTTAGCAGACACAGGAACGGTAGTGTCAAATGTGTATAACTTGGGTTCTACTAACAAGTTATTCAGTTCCAACCGAGACTTGGCACGGGCTGAGTTAGTACCAATCTCATCAATGGGATGAATTGTGTTGTCGGTAAAGAAGGGGGGAATATGGCAAGTTGCACAATTGGCTTTCTGAAACACTCTTGCTCCTCGCTGCACCGAACCACTTTTTAAGGCTTTCCAGTTTTCCGGTGTGCGGTTTGCAGGTGGTACTAAGTTATTTTGGAAAGCAGACATGGCATTATTTGCAAAGAAGAATTTGCCACTGGCTATGTCATTTGGGTTGTCACTATTGGGACTGAAAAATAAACCGTTGTATGTAGCCAAACTAAGGTTTGGGTTGGGGTAATTACCTCCACTGGGAGCAGGAACTTGGTCTTCCAATTCTGCGACGGGAACACCTAATTCTTGCTGCTTCTGTCGCAGCCATACTGAAGGTTTTACTCCATCCGGTAAACGTAACCTTGGATCGGCAGCATTCTGAAGAAATGTACCAATATATACTTCTGGGTCAATCTTCAGGGTTTCTTGACTTAATTGAGCAGCCGCTAACAGATTAATTTCCGAGGAGTGAACTGCATTGTTGAATACACTGAGTCCAGCAAATGGACCAACAGCAAACTGTCCGTCAGCTGAATAAGGATGATTCTTAAACGTGAAACCACTGGGAATTTGAGTGGTATTGTTAATGCTATCTGGTGAACTCTCGAAATTACCGAAAGGTACATCCAAAACGGCATCGTCGAAGGCTTTTTCAAACTTTTCAGGATCGGGTAATTTTACAGCTTCACCTTTGCTGTCAATAATAGTCTTACCATTACCTTGGTATTGTGGGTCTAGGGGGTTAAAGTTCAACCGTGCAAACCCGGCAGATGTATTTGGTGACAATGCAATTATCAATGAAATAGCAAGTTCACCATTTGGAATTCCCGCCAGCCGTTTACCTTCATTTGAAACAGACGCATGACAGGCTGCACAGGTAAGACCTATTGTGCTAATTTTCTCGTCAGGTATAAATCCCAAAGGAAAAGTTCCTCCCTTTTCCACTTTTAAACCTGTATTTAGGACAGTTCCGGCAGGAAAAGTGCGGCTACCTAAAACGATATCCTTCTGAAGGGTAATTTGTAAGTTTGTTGTTGGTTGACCACCCAACTGTGCAATTCCTGTTCTGATTTCTGGTATAATAATGGCAAAACCTTGTGTAAAACCAAATACCCCTTGCAGACCAAAGGTATCACCAATCTTTCGATTGAAGTATATATCTTCCCCTTTATCGATTAATTCCTGAGTGATTTGAACTGCTCCTACCTTTTGATAGGAAACGGGGTCGCGAGGGTTGAGTTTTTGCTGTTTAACTAGCTCGGCTGCTGCTCTAGAACTAAGCAGTTTACCAAAATAGTCATAATACCCTAGTGGTTGAGTTGGAGCAGGTTGCAGAAGTTGAAATTCATTTTTAGGAAACGTTGCGAAAGCTGGCTGGTTTCCTATCAAACTGTTTGATAGCAAAATACCAGCACTAGCCATGATAAATACGGATATTAACAACAGTATCCTAGCTTTTTTCGCCAATAGTCGCCTAAATAGACTATTTTTTGGGTTGCTCTTCTGGGATTTCATATAAGTGTGATAATTGAAAAGCTTTGCCTCATTATCAACAGAAAAATCAGTAATTATACGTAAAAAACATAAAAATTTATTTTAGGTGAATTAAGGTTATTTATTTTCTTAGTGTATGGTTTTTGGTCAGTTCTCGGAAATTTTGATAAACTAGGGTTCGAGAACCATTGTAAAGTTGTCGGCTCTGTTCAAAAATCAAACCGAATTCCTATATCTCGACAGTTTATAAGCACGGATTGCGATAAAAGTTACCTTAAATAATTATTAAAGCAGATACTTCTGCATCATTTTCTTATTCAATCCTTAATTTTTTCAAACCAAGGGATGAAGAATAATATGCCCAAAAATAGTCAGAATCAAACTAGATGGTAAAGGGTAAGGAAATGATTAAATCGTGGATGGTGATTGGGGGTGTAGCTTTTTTAGTTGCACTGGGGGCTAATATATTTACACCAGGCGATCGCAAATGGTTCAATCGCTTGCAACGTCCGCGTTGGTTGACTTTCGAGAAGTTGATTCCCCTGATTTGGACTGTGGTATTTATTTGCGGTGCTTGGTCTGCTTATATTGTTTGGGAGAAAAACCCCGGTAATAGCACAACTTGGTTTTTTATGGCAATATATCTATTGTTAGAAATAGTTACAATTGCTTATACTCCTGTAATGTTTCGCCTACGCAGCTTGAAAATAGGTACGATTATTGGTGGAACTGGTTTTGTAATTGCTTTGTTGCTGGCGATCGCACTTCTTGGTATTTCCACTACGTCGGCAGCTTTACTACTCTTACCTTACCTGCTTTGGAGTCCCATCGGTACTTACACAACTTGGGAGATGGGTCGTCTTAATCCACAAGATGTTTAGTAATTATTCAAAGAATTGGTATCATCCCAATGTTAAAACTAATACTGACCCTATCTTCGCCACTCAAAGAACGCTTCTACACCATGCATTAACCAGCTTGGAAACAATAACATAGTTCCCTCATAAGCTTTGTAAGTAATTTGAGGTAAAGTCCACATACTAAACTCCGAAACAGGTGGTACTAAGATTTGTGCAGCTGGTCTAGGGTCGGGAAAAAATAGCCCACCGCTGTTTAAAGGAGCTTTCATATAATAAATCCCGCTTAATACTGAATTCGGATAGTTTTGAAGCGAATTAGATACATATCGATTATTAATTAAAGCCCAACAATCGGTCATATGAATTGCAAATTTATTAAAATCTCAATCCAACCTACAACCAAGCAACCCCTCAAAATTAATGACATAGACCACGCTTTGGTCTGCCACATTAAATGAGGGGTGAACGAACTTAAAATTTCTTCCTTTTTCTTTCTTTGTGTCCTTTGTGTACTTTGTGGTTCATTTTCTTAGCCCCCAAAATTAATGTGGTGGGGTACTAGGTTTCCTCAAGAAATAAGAACCCATAGCGAATAGACTCCAGTAGATAAGCATAAAAACCCTCTTGTTTATGCGTACAAAGGCTTTTCGCATGGCGTTTATGCAGAAGTCTCTAGTCTGAATATTTCAGTTTCCAACCAGAGACTGATTTAAAGGATTATTTTGATTGTCAAAATTATTATGTATAAGTTTATAAAAATCACTGGTATTGATATCATGTTTGAATCTTGGATGGTAATCGGGGCAATTACTTTATTAGTTAGCATCGGCAGCTTTTTCATTACACCACGCGACGTGAAATGGTTTGCAAAACTAAGTCGTCCGCGATGGTTAATTTTTGAACCACTGATTCCATTTATTTGGACTTTTGCTTTTGCTTGCGGTGCTGCTTCTGCCAATATTGTTTGGCAAAAAAATCCCGGTAGCTTGGTAACTTGGTTATTGATGGGTTTATATTTATTAGTTGAAATTATCACTGTCACCTATATTCCTTTAATGCTGAGATTTCGTAGTCTGCGAGTTGGGGAAGTTATCGGTTCAGGTGGTGTGATTTTGGGTTTACTATTAGCTTTGGCGGTTATTCCAATTTCTGGGATTGCAGCATTGTTACTCCTACCTTATTTGATTTGGAGTCCGGTAGGAACTTACACAACTGAAGAATTAATCCAGCTAAATCCTCAAGATGCATAATTGATTATTATGTAGAGACGCGATATATCGCGTCTTTACACATGTTTACATCAACCTTCCATATATAGCAATCATAGAGTTACCAGGATTAGCTTCATTCTGCAACCAAGCCCACATTTGGTCGCCGAATGAAAAATGCCACCATTCACGGGGGTTACGGTGAAAGCCTACTTTTTCCATAACATCGCATAAAAGTTGTCGATTTGCTTGATATTGAAGTGCTTGAGGATGCGAATTTTTGAGATAATAATCGGGAAGCGATCGCGCTGACATTTCGTCAATTAGCGAACCCATATCTACCGTATTTCCACTACCATCTACCAATGTCACATCTACCGCACCACCAGTACTGTGCGGAGGTGGAGTTTTAATATCCAAACTTGGTGCAGCCCAAATTTCATACACCGCTTCCCATACATCCTGAAGTTGCGCTTCTGTTAACTCCGACTCAATCAGTCCTCTTTCGCGTAAAGCTTGTGCAAAGCTATAATCAACCATAAATTGTTGCACCGCAACCGGACGATAAGCATCAAAAACTTGGATTTGCCAATTTGGATATTTTTGTTGTAAGTAATTTTGTGCTGCAATTAACTTGTCAATAACACCCTCGCGCAAAAAATACGGTGAATGCTTTCCATAAGGTGCCCCAAGTTTTTCATACGGATGGGGAGTAACCAGTGGAAATAAATCCGCTTGTATCTCAATTAGCGGTTCATTGCAGTCTGCGATCGCAATATTATGATAAGGTCTTAGCAACATTTTTGGGGGAAAGGGAAAAGGGGAATGGGTAAAGGTTAAAGAGAAAATAATCAGGCTGATATCTTACACCTTTACGAGTAAACCACTAATTACCGTATTCGTGTGTAATTATATTTACTAATAATTAACTCTATTAAAGACGCGAAATTTCGCGTCTTTACATTTCCCCATCCCCTACTCCCCCTCCTTCTGACAACACTTTCCACCCAAAGCTTCCGGTACAGGGTCGTAACCACCCGGAT
>CAXTCQ010000090.1:0-28171 GCA_964242965.1 uncultured Calothrix sp.
ACTCCCCACTCCCCACTCCCTACTCCCTACTTCCTACTTCCTAATTATTCAAAAATTGGAGTTACAAAAATGCCTATAGGTGTTCCAAAAGTCCCCTACCGGATGCCTGGGGAACAGTATACACAGTGGGTTGATATCTATAATCGACTGTACCGCGATCGCATTATTTTTCTGCCCCGCGAAATCGATGATGAAATCGCTAACCAAATTGTGGCGGTAATGTTGTATCTCGATTCGGAAGACCCAGGCAAAGATATCTTTTTATACATCAACTCCCCAGGTGGAATGGTGACATCGGGGTTGATGATTTACGACACAATGCAGCATATTAAATCGGATGTGGTGACAATTTGTGTTGGTTTAGCTGCTTCGATGGGTTCATTTTTGCTCGCAGGTGGAACCAAAGGTAAGCGTTTAGCACTACCCCACTCGCGTATCATGATTCACCAACCTTCGGGTGGTACTCGCGGACAAGCGACCGATATCGAAATCGAAGCGCGAGAAATTCTCCGCATTCGTCATCAACTTAACGGTATCTACGCCGCTAACACCGGGCAGACCATCCAAAAAATTGAAAAAGACATGGACCGCGACTTTTTCATGTCCGCCCAAGAAGCCAAAGATTACGGTTTGATTGACAAAGTAATTGAAGACCGTGTTTAAAAAGGGTGTAGGAATTGTAGAGACGCGAAATTTCGCGTCTCTTCTACAGAGTTAAGAATTATAAAGATTAATAACTACTGTTTCCTAATTGCTAGTCCATACCATTATTTTTGACAAGTCGCGGAGGACAGAATCCGGGTTTCTTCAAGAAACCCGGATTCTAACCCTCACAAGATGGCTAAATTAATGAAACGAACCATTAGTCCTTACACTTCTACTCGTAAAATAATTCAGGTTTTGTAGGGGCACGGCATTGCCGTGCCCTTATTGTATATAACCGTACCCTTGTCTTATATGATAATTAAACGCAAATCAACAGAAGGTTTATGTCTTATTTATCACATTGACGATACTCGATTATCTTGTTAGCCCTTTGCAAAAGAGAGTCACAGGCGGTAGTATATGTATCGTAATTTAACAAAATTATCGATGACGAGAGAATTTTAGTTTTAAGCGATAAGGGTAATATCCGCGCTTGCGTAAACAAAGAATATTTATACTTTCCGGAAAAGGAATTTTTGAGAGCGTAAAAATTGTCAACATTGAACTTAAAAGTAGACTACTAGTCTTTATTATTAAAAACTCAAGCTTTAAGCTTAAAAGTAAATGTCCGTGAGAGCGAGTATAGGGTATTCCCTCTTCTTTGCTCATAAAAAACTCCTTCTTTAATTCGCGCTTTTTATCGCTCAAGATGGATTATGTAGATTGCTATCGTGTATTGGGTTTAAGGTCGGGTGCTTCTTTTGCCGACATCAAATCTTCGTATCGAAGGCTGGCGCAGCAATACCATCCCGATATAAACCCCCATGACAATAAAGCCAAAGAAAAGTTTATTGCTTTGACCGAGGCATATAAGGTGTTATTGCAGGTAGTTGCACCTGTCCCAGTTCAACCGCAGCCAACACAATCGCCGCCAGCACAAGAGCAAGAAAAACCCCAAACCCAAACACAGCAAACTAAAACACAACAAACAGCAACCAAGCCCCCACCACAAGAGCAAGAAAAAGTCAAGCCAAAACCGCCAAATTTGATCGAAATTGAGCGACGCTTGAAGTGGAAAACTTACGACCAATTGCAGCGGTTCTTACGCGAGCGACGTTTTCCGCAGGCGATCGCACTGGCTGAAGCATTAGCCGAGCGTTTGCCTGAAGATGCCGAGGTGCGGCAATGGCAAGCAATTTCTTATCAATTTTGGGGACGAGCGTTAATTGTTGAAAAACAATGGCTCAAAGCGAGAATCTACCTCAAAAAAGCCATTAAAACTGACCCTAACAACAAGTCGCTTTACGATGAAGTACAACGCGACTTCAAGAAATTAGAGCAGATTTTTTGACCCTTGTTCGATATAAAATTGCGTTTTCTAAGTAGTGGTTCGTTTTATTCGTTTTGAGGGGTTACAAGAATCCGGGTTTCTTTAAGAAACCCGGATTCTGACCCTCACGACATGTCAAAATTAATGACATAGACCAGTACGTAGTAGTACGTAGGTTTGGTGGAGTACGTAGGTTGGGTGGAGCGACAGCGTAACCCAACGAAAATAGCGTTAATCCAGTTAACCAACTTCTCAACAACTTCTGGGGATACCGTTGGCGCATGGTGGGTTAGACCCCTCGTTTATCCACAAGACTTTATCTTTCCACAAAATTTAATCTTCCATTACTTCGTCAGGAACTTCCCAAGGATTAATAATGGGAATATCGCATCCTTCAAAGTCAGAGACATTGCGTGTTGCAATGGTTGCTCCATGTATGTAACAAATAGCAGCAATCTGAGCATCAGCTTGGGAAATAGGAGTACCATTGTGTCGTCTTTGGGATGCAATATTCGCAAAAGCGACAGCAGCAGATCCATCAAAGGGAAGAACACGTTCAGCAAAATCTTCTAAAAACATTAGTTGCGCTGCTTGGCTAAGTCCCGAACGTCGTTTTCCCGCAGGGAGTAGGGCAATACCATAAAGGATTTCTGCTTGAGTGATTGTTGTAACAAATTCATTATGGATTGTTGAGCAGCCCAATTACGAACTCTTTCAGACTTTTTGGGCTTCATCAGTTCTGATAACACATTAGTATCAAGAATAATCATTCTTCAAAAGTTGATACCGTGCGGATAGGTTCTCTCTTAATTTCCGGTAATTCAAATTCTTCCAAGTTTGCAAAACGCTGCTCGATCGTAGTAGCTAGATTTAAGGAATGTTTGTTATTTTCTGACAGAGCGGTGCGGAGAATTTCTTTGACTTCTTCTTCTAGCGAACGACCATGTTTTTCGGCTCGTTTTTGCAGACGAGATTTGATGTCATCATCAAGATTAGGGATAACGATATTAGTCATAAGCAATTAATAGCAATTCTATAAAATTATGTCAGCAAGCCGCCGAAAAAGCATTTAAGGGATTACTTGTTTTCCATGATGCTGAAGCGGCAGATACTCATAATACTAACACTTTAGCGTTTTTCTAAGATACAAAGTTAGGTTGTACTCTGTTCCAACGGAGTGGCTTCGTAACCGATTATCATAACTGAAATAAAAAGTCAAGTCAAAACCCCCCAATTTGATAGAAATTGAGCGACGCTTAAAGTTGAGCAGTAGTACGTAGTAACCAACAAAAATAGTGTTAATCCAGCTAATCGGATTCCCAGCAACTTCTGCGGATACCGTTGGCGAATAGTGGGTTAATCCCCTCGTTTACCTGAAACATTACCTGTTCGCGTACTGAATTAGCTGCGGAATGCGCGATCGCTGTGCTGCTTGGCTAAGTTCCGAACGCTAGTGGTTTATTTCATTATACAAAATCCGGTTAATTGCACATGGTATTTGTAGGGGCACAGCATTGCTGTGCCCCTACCGTTTGTGTGTTCATTTAACCGGATTCAATATTAATGCATGATAGGTAAATTAACTTCTCAATTTCTCTTCTTTTCTTAGACTTTGCGTTCGAGGGCAAGGCTTTATGGTTCGTTATTTAAACCTATCAGAAACCGTAGGAGCGATTCGTCGGGGCGCAAGGTCTTGCGCTTTTACTATACCGCGTTTTTTTAAACTAGTATGAAAGCCCAAAAATAAGGTAAATTCTGTTAATTGATGTTGCGGATATTGCTCAAATTAAATGTAATTCATTGCCGTTAAAACTTGAGAATTATTAACATTAAATTTGAAAAAATATAGTTGACAAATAGAATTTTTATAAATTAATATGAAGACATGATAAAGGCGACCCCCTGATTCCGGCAAGAAGAGAGCGATCGCCTTTATCTGACCCCAACTATTGGAGTACAACTACAATTATGCCACAACTACAAAAATCCGCCCAATTACAGTTAGAGCAGTACTTGCATGGCGAAGATTTAAATGCACCTACCCCGAATCAATCAACTCAAAACCCATTTCCCAAAAGAGAACCGATTAAACATCTATTGATTGGTTCTCCCAAAGGCGTTAATAGTACAATTCGCTATTTACAGGTAATTGGCTACGCAAGTGTGTCCGAGTGGAGTCCACTGCTACCAACCACTAACCCAGGTGAGGTAATGAGTATTTTAAGCCGTCAAATTTTGACTACTTAACCTAAATCATGCATGTTTATCCCCGACGCGTGCACTTCTGTTGTCGGGGATCTGGGTAAGAGCGCTCATGGTCAAACTTAATGAAACAGACCACGCTTTGGTACGTTTCATTAATTCTGAGGGGTTAATGCAAATTTCAAACCTCTTTTATTCTTCTCTCTCTGTACTCTGTGATTAATAAAGTAATTATTTTTACTGTTAAAACTAATGACATAGACCACGCTTTGGTGGGTTTCATAAGTTCTGTAGCAAGATCCCGCAGGGTGGGGCTATCAGATCCCCGACTTCTTGGAGGATACCGTTGGCGAATCAGGGGTAACACCCCTCAACGCTGGCAGCATATAACCTTCTTGAATGCCCAAAATCCCGCCCTACCATAGAATGGTAGGGCTAATCGAAACGAAGCCTGCTGAAAGCAGGCTTTGTTCCGATTAGCACTTACTGCTTAAAGCCTGGGGCGGGTTTTCCGACAAGCGAGGGTTCTAACCCTCTATTCGCCAATAGCATCCTTGGAGAAGTCGGGGATCTGGGCCTCTCGAATAATCAAAATTAATGAAACAGACCACTAGTAACTTGAGTGGAGCGACAGCGTAACCCAACAAAATTGATGATAAATAATTGCGATGCCCTTGGCAACCATCGAAGATGGTATCGCTGACGTTATTAGATATTTGTTCCTTGGTTGCTAATTACAATGAAAGAACCTACGACGCAACAATTCAGGGCAGCATACATCGCTTGTTACTGGCTAACTAAAATGTACTTACCCGTCTCTCTTGTAACTCAGGACGAGCGAAACGAGAGAATAGTAATTATCGCGGGGGAAGAATCGGTAATTACGATTGGAAAACAAGGAGAATTAATTTATGAACAATCTTAATTTTGAAACGATGACCACAAAAGAACTACGAGCTTACGTTTTAGAGCATCGGGATAACCAACAAGCTATTAACGCACTTGCTAACCGTATTGAGGCAACCGGAATAAGGTTAGAATTTCCAGACCAATTGCCTGTTATTATCGAACGTAAACGACAACAGCGTTCCCAACAGCAATAACGCGGGGGGACGCTTGTACTAATCGCTCTTGTCTCATTGTATAAGAGCTTTTTGCCTTGACAAGAAAGCGCGAGCAAGCTTCAACCAAACCTAGCAAATCACTCATTATTACAAGCGCAAATAGTGGACTAGGTTATTACTGTGCCGAAGCGATCGCACTAATGTCGGGTGCGTGTAAGCGTTGCATAACGCACCTAGAGGACAAGACGGTGCGTTACAGAAGGTTGGAAAACTTATCATTACCAACATTTTTAATCTCGTAAACCTCTATCCCGCCGACGGTTGCAAACCGTCGTCTAATAGCGCTCATTCCTCTTCATAGGACTAAATCAAGATTTTAGTCCATTTTAACGGACTTATGCTATGCAACTTGTGGATTTTCAATCCCAGGCGGGATAATGGTTCTAACGGTTTGATTGTGTTAAAGGCGTTGCTAATAACAAGCCTTTAGAAAGGAAAGCTTTGCGTAAGTTTTATTTAATTCAACCTACCACCTAGATAAAGTTTTTATCTAAATTTACCCAGTCAATATCAATAAACAATAAATACTCTCAGAGATTAGCGATTGATATTTTTACTATTTTCCAGTCCCAGTCTAATACTGACGCATTTTGTCTCCCTAATTACTGAATCAAAATATACTTATTTTATGCAACTTTCCTAGCCTTGACATGCCGTATTATTGCGGTTGCATCAGTAGTTTCCTAAATAATATTCTCAGAGAAACTACGGATGTAAAACAAGGCTGCTTATGCGTTACTGCGTGGCGTTAATTTCTGGCTTGATTTTGGTAAATTCTCTTGTCGCTCCAGTTGCCCGAAGTGAAACTGCTGAAATCTACTTTAGTGGAACTGTTCCAGAATCCGTGACTGTTAGCACTCCGGTTGTTGATTCCAAGGTAGTTGATTCTGATAATGATAAAGATGCGATCGCGTTAAAATCAATTATTCCTTTGAAATTCAATATTGAATCCAATATCTCGACTAACATCACAGTTTCATCTGGGCGTTTGCTATCTGAAACAAGCGATATTGGATTTTTGAAATCCGACTTAACTGATGTAGGCAATGATACGAGTATTCAGAATGCGATGCCCTTGGCAGCCATCGAAGATGGTATCGCTGTGGGTACGAAAAATTTGCAGATAGATATGCCGATACAACAGCAAAAATCTTCCCCTGCGATATATTCTGTTATCTTGACTATTACTCCTTTTTGACAATACGTTTTTAAGATAGTCGCTACAAGGGTCTAAAGCAAAAAAATAGTGGAAACTATCGAGTACGTATAAGCGCATAAAGTGAAATTTTCTCATCAAACCCTGTAAGTAGGTGGGCGGAATAAACCACACTTGCTTTGTTCCCGTTAAGATGCGATCGCCCTGCTCTGTGGGACAGCTTCTACGGAGCATCGCTTAATGTTGATATGTATACAAGTTGAAATCTAAGCAAGATTTTACCTATATAAACTTTCGAGCCGAAGTGTCTGCTGTCCTATTGACTTTCAAAAAACAGTACGTACAATAATACGTATAGATAAAAATTCGGCTCAAACTATGGCAGCAGAAGCTATGGACAGTATTTACTCAGATGAATTAATTACGGCGACTGAGTTAAATCGTCAACCCGGACGTATTTTGGATAAAGCGTTAGAACATCCAGTTACAATTACTCGCAATGACCAGTCTTTTGCTTTACTGCGGCGTGAAAATGTAGCTTTATTTGTGAAAGCTGCCCAGCGTAGTAAAGAAATTGTTGAGCTTTTAAGTACAGCTTTTCGTTTATTGTTAAAACAAAAAATTGGTATCGAGCATCCTTATAGTTGGTTGGGTGTATTTGATGCAGAGGAATTAAATGAATTTATTGATGAGGTAACGCGGGCATATCGTTTAGTTGATTTATATGAAAAAGCTTGGGATGAGTTAGATGCAATTATTCATGAATGGCATGAGAGCGCTTTAGCAATATCTAACCCAGAATTTGAAGCAGCTTTTAATCAAAATTCGGATGAGGAAATCTCCGCCGTCTCAATCTCAAAGTGAAAACGTTGTTTGAGTGTTCGATATGTCAGAAAATACCCCAGAAGTTATAGAAAATATAGAGACCCCAGAGGTAAAACTGACGGCTCCTCAATTATCTGAAACATCTGAAACCAGTGAGATAACTGAGATAACTGAGATAACTGAGATAACTGAGATAGAAAAAATTTGGTTAGTGGTAGCTAAAAATCGTCGGGTAAATCGAGATTGGGAAGCATTAATGCAACGATAGGAGTGAGAATTCTAGCCGTTGTTATCACGATTTACGTACAGCACCGATAAATAGACAGCCAGGACGTGTTTTCCCGTTGAAAGGTAAAAAGTATAAAGGGGTGTGGGAATACGAAGTGACTAAAGGGGACAGAGTATTTTACATTCCCAATGAGGAGCAGTTAAAAGTAGTTGTTTTTTACGCTGGTAAACACATTCAACCCGCACCAACACCCTAAATTGTTGTGGTACTGTCTCAGGGGGAGTAATGGTCGAACCATTGTAGGCGATCGCTTATAATTCAGCATCTATATATTCTGTCACCCATTACTCCTTGATGCTCAGGTTTTGCAGTCACCAATTTGACATAAATACCTGATACTCCAATAGTCCTCTAAAAGAGGACTTTAGCTGTTAGACAGGGACTTACAGTCCCTGGCGGGCGAAAGCGCAGTCGAGAAATAGATAAATACTTAGTTTTTTTTTTGCTTAACAATCTAATTGGTGCAAGATGTCAGTTACCGGACTTGATATTATTGCACGATTCTTTGAGCCAGCCAATCTGAACCTCGACAACTTCTGCGACTACCGTAGTCCAATAGTGGGTTAGTTAGTACGTAGGTTGGGTGTTAGCGAAGCTTTCCCGTAGGGTAGCGACAGCGTAACCCAACAAAAAGCTGGTAAACGCTATCGTTACACTCCGTTCCACCCAACCTACAAAGCTCATGGTGGGTCAGACCCCTTGTTTACCCACAAGACCGCCCCAGGGTGTAACCCTGGGGCTAATCGAAACAAAGCCTGCTAGAAGCAGGCTGATTTTTTTAGCCCACGCAGGTGGGCTTTGTTTGAGTAGCCGCACCATTCTATGGTGACGGCGGTATTTATGGTAAACGAGGAGTCTTAGCCATCTTAGCCCCCAATTCGCTCTTTTACATTCTTCAAGAAGTCGAGATTCTACAGTCTAAATTTTTACATATAAATGTAATTATAAGCATTTTTACGCAATTAGGAGAATAATCTCTAATTGCGTGGTATCACTATAGGTTTTCTCTCACTTTTCCAGCTAAAACTGAAACAAGTTAGTGCTGCTAGGCAAGAATCAGTAATCGATGGCTTCCTCTTTTAATAGACTGCGATCGCCACTATTGCCGCTTTGCCCACCAGATTTGTTTGTGCTGTTTCTAATTCTCTGAGCAGCACTACTGGGGTGGAGATTGTTAACTAATGATTCACCGACTTAAGAACAAATCAGGAAGATTCTATTACCGCTTGAACACCGAAGGGAAAAATTTATAAGTTGGCTTGCGCGTAGAATTTGCTGTTGCATTTAGCGTAGGAGTTTACAACTAACCTCTTAATTTCAATGTCGTTGTTGCGACATGAATTGTTTCCCATTTTTTACTTGATTTCAAATTTAATTTACTTACATTCGTGAGGATTTGACTATGTTACGTCGTTCTTTGTTCGTTTCTGCTTTGATGTTGGCTGGTGTTGTTGGTTTCGCTTCTAGTGCTACGGCTGTCACTGAACCTGTGACATTAAGCGGGGAAGTATCTGCTACTTGCACTTTACTCACCCCTGTACCTGGAACCTTGTCTCCTAATAACGCCGCCACTATGTTAGGCAGTAATGTTGGTGGAACACCCGCTAAGATTGATATCAACTGCGATGGAGGGGATCTCAGCGTTTCCGCTCCTTCTAAAACTAGCGGTACTGGTGCTACCACTACATTCGATACCCTTAAGGCAAATATCACTACTAAGAATGGTACAACTAAAGTCTATTCTGCTGCTGCTGATGGTGTTGTTACAGTTCCTTTAACCGCTACCGATACTGGAACTGCCGAAGTAAACATGACCGCATCTGTAACTACTGGTACAATTGCTGCCGGAACCTACGAATTTACAATAAATGTTACTGCTACTCCCTAGTAGAGTGTAATGATTGTAGGTTGGGTGGAGCGAACCGTAATTCAACGTTTCCAAGAACACCTAACAATAAAATCTTGTTATTGAGTTTCTCTATCGCTACTAAATCAGAGAGTTGTGCTTTATTTAATCCAGATTCCTAAGTAAAAGTAAGCAAGAACTTCTCAATTAAATATTTAATAAACCTAGTTTCTCTCAGAAGCTGGGTTTTTCGCTGTTGCAATTACCGATAATCGCTTAGATTAAATAATAGCTTGGCTAAATACTGTAGATTACACGGATATCATTTACAAATAATGTTGCTACAACATAAATGTTAAGTGATAAAAGACTAGTAAATTTACCAAAAATATATGAATTTTCGTTGTATCAAGTAAACATATTACTAACCAAAATCAGTTCTATATAAAGTGAAAAAAGCAGACTTTTCAATATTTTAGATGTTCGGAGAATAAAATTAAAATGTTTTCTATCAAAAATACAAAACTTTTCCCTGTCCCATTTCGTAACGCATTGCATTTAACTACCTGGGCATTCTCTGCCGCTTTACTGTGGGGTGGAGCAAGTCTTGCACAGGTGAGTCTCTCGCCATTAAAAATTGAAGTCCAAACTAATCGTGGACAAGCTCAAGGTGTTATTAATATTACTAATAGCAGTAACGAAACCTTCCGTGCCCGCGTCTACGCTGAATCCTTCACATACCACCGCGATAAGGGATTTGAAAATTTACCTTCTAGCCCTACCGATTTAAGACCGTATTTGCAATTTTCGCCGCGTGAACTTGTTGTGCCACCGGGAACAACCAGAAGAGTCCGTCTCAATGCTCGTTTGGCTCCCAATCTCCCATCTGGTGAATATCGGACAATGATTTTCACCGAACCTCTAAAGCAGAATGTTAGCACCGATGGTAAGGGTAATACGACCAAGATTATCACTCGTGTTGGCTCGGCTTTCTTTGTCCGTAAAGGTGATGTCCGTCCAAAATTGGCGGTGGATAGTGCGAGATGGAATGGCGAAGCTAAGAAATTACAATTATTAGTCCGCAATATTGGTAAAGCATCTGCTTACACATCTATTAAGTGGACTCTCAAGCAAGGTGGAACGGTTATAAAAACTGGAGAAACACCCGATGCAGGTATTGTACCTGACGGCGATCGCAATCTAATTTTAAATCAATCCCCGAAAGAACAATTAGCTCTTGCTCCTGGGACATATCAACTCAGTGGTGAGTTGCTGTGGGGTGAAAGTAACGACAAAAGTAAACTACCATTCAAGCTTGATTTGACAGTCCCCGCAGGAACTACCGCACCATCTCCAATTAGAAGAAAAAGGTAAAAGTTAGCGTGAAAAATCCTCTGTTTTACCTTTCGGCTATTACGGTTTGCCTCTTTTGCGCGACTCCAGCTAAAGCTAAAAATCTCGCTCCTAATTCCTCCGAAGCGGAGAGGGAAGTAGTAAACGACGAGGGGCAAGATAATCCAATAGCTGTCAATGCGACTTCAGAGCAAATAAACAACGATTCACTCTCTTTGTCAGAAAAGTTAAAACAGTACTCGATTAGCCAAGCTAGCCGTGCGAATTTGCGGGAGAGGTTGATACAATACCGAGATGCTGTTAAATCTGAGGAACTTTCCATAGAAGCGAAGCTGCTTCGCGCTAGGGAATCTCTCTCGCAGAGATTTGATTCCCCCAAACCTGCTCTTAAGGAAACTGGGGGGTTAGATTTTCCTGATGACATCAAAAGTCAGGATTCAAGTTGGCGCAGTCGATTGAAGCCTGCACCATCTACACTAGATGTTGCCAACGATTTAGTATCAAAAAATCAGCAGCCATCTACACTTACACCAATAGCCGATTCGGAGTTACAAAAGGTTACAAAGCAATTCAGTACATTTCCGGTTGGTTTGAGTGTGGGTAAACGCAACGTTAACCCTAGTGCAATTATCCGGGGACAAGAAGACGGAACCCAAGCAGTTAACTTTGAAAATTGGCTGTTATCGTTTGATGATGTAATTCAAGCATTGAAATTAGACGTTAAAAATTTGCCCGACGGTCAATTAGAAGTGCGATCGCCTGGGATCGTAACTCGTATCGACCCGAAAAAACTTCGCACCGATCCAGAGTTAGGTTTAGTATTTTCCATTCAAGATTTAAAGACTCTGTTTGGGGTGAAGGCAAAATTCAACCTCGACGATTACGCGATTGAGCTTGATGTCCCTTGGCTAGATCGATCGAGTTCAAGAATTGGACAAACAGATGCACCGATTATTTTAGACGGTTTACCACGCATTGCACCGGGTAGCTTCAGTTTTGGAGCAATCGAACAAAAACTTAACGCCAGCGGTTCTGAAGGCACATCAGCAAGTTACAGGGGTGATGTTCTTGCGGTTGGTACTGCGTTTGGTGGTAGTTGGTTTGTGCGGACAGACCAGCCAAATTTCCGAGATGCGAATTCTTGGAGATTAGCAGAAGCACAATTTTATCGACCAAATGACCGCGCTGATTATATCTTGGGTTCTCAGCCAACTTTTTGGCGCAGTCAAAGTGCCAGCGATTATTGGGGCTTTACATATATTCAACGACAGGGATTTACTCCACCGCAACTGTTTGGTGGTGGTTTTGTCGATCCGCGCCAACGCTTGCAAGCTTCACAGATTGGACGAACAATTACAGGTATTGCTCAACCGGGTACATTAGTCAGATTAACCGAAGCATTTGGCGATCGCGTCATTGGCGAAGTTCTAGTTGATTCTTCTGGTATATATCGGTTTGAAAATGTCAAGAGTGACAACCAGTATTTTGGCAGTAGCTACCGCGTCTTGCTATACCCAGAAGGACGACTGACAGCACAACCGGAAATTCGGGAGGCTACCTACTCTGTTGTTCCAGGACAATTACCAGCAGGTTCCTCGGCTTTGGTTTTCTCTGGTGGGTTGCGACGGGATTTTCAAAATCAAAATGTGTTAGGCAATTTTTCGGAATTTCGCGGTGGAATCGCGCAAAGATGGGGTATATCAGAAAATCTCACGGTTGGAGTCGGTGGAGTATACGACGATTCCGCGAGAGGTTTAGCCGAATTATTCTATCGTCCGGCGAATTTGCCTTTGCAAGTCGCACTTTCTACACTTAGTGGTAATAAATGGGATGTCAACGCCGATGTTCGCTTCTATCCCACCCGTAGTTTAAGCGCATCATATACAAGGGACAGTTTTTCGAGTCGGTTTAATCTCGATTGGCGCTTATTTCCTGCCTTAAGCTTATTTGCCACTACCGACAGTCGCAGCGCTACAGGCGGCGGGATACAATTAAATCTTAGTGGTCGAAATGCCTTCACTTTCGCTCGTGTTAGTCTAGATACTGACAATAACCTGCGTTGGACTTGGCTGCAACGTTTGGGCAGACTCGAATTAAACCAACGCGGTAACGAAATCGGCACTTTGTCGGAATTTAGCTACAACTTCTCTCGAAATAGCAGCTTTTTGAACTTAGGAAACTCGCTGACAGTAGGTTATGAAACCCGCGCTGCTAGCGGTGGAAATAACTTGCTTTCCTTGGGTTGGCGCTATCGTTCCCAAGCCCGCGCTAGCGATGGTAACTATCGTTGGGAAGCACAATTAGGTTATGGTATCGGTTCTCAAGGTAGCGGACCATTTGCTTCGTTATCAACTACAGTTTTACCAGGTATTTTACTCCGAGCGCGTTATCAAAACGTATCCGTGACCTCCGACCAAGCAAGCTTTAATATCGACTTGGTTTCCAGCCTGGGTTTGCAAAACGGTATTACACCAGGGGATAGACGTTCTAACTACTTACGTACCCAAGGCGGTTTATTGATTCAGCCGTTCTACGACAATAATAATAACGGTAGACGCGATGAACGGGAAGGACTATATACAGAAAATCCCGATACGCTGTTACTTATCAACAACAGATTTGTGAAATCATTGCAACCCGATATTCAACGCGATCGCATTTTGGTACGCTTAAATCCAGGGACTTATCGATTAGATTTAGATCCAGCAGGTTTCCCCGAAGATTGGCAAGCTAAAACAGACGCTTATGCAGTTGATGTTGCCGCAGGTTCCTACACACCAGTATTATTACCATTAACTCGTGCTTACACCTTTTCGGGAGTGATTACCGATGCTGAAGGTCAACCAATTAGCGGTGCAAGGGTCGAAGCAGTTTCTGAAGACTCGAAAGTGCGGTTATTTTCTGTCACCAACACCGCCGGGGTTTATTATTTAGAAAGACTGCAACAAGGTACTTACGATTTATTGATTAACGATAAACGTGTTACTGGTATGACATTGAAATTGGATGCTGGTTCGCAAGGTTTTCAAGAGCTTAATGTCCAACAGTTAGAAAATCAAGATTTTCGAGCAGTGATTCCGAGTGTAAATCAGAGCGCATTACCAAATAAATAGGAATCCGGTTTTATTTCTGAAAAAATTGTGCGTATACGTAGGGGAGGCAGTGCCGTGCGGGGGTTCCCCCCGTTGAGGTATCTGGCGTTGCGTTATAACGAAGTTTAACGCACCATCTATAATTGGTTTGAGAGGTTTGAGTTGCGTTACGCTACGCGATAACACACCCTACGTGTATTTCTTGAATACCAATATAGCTACGAATACAAGCAAACTCAACTAGAAAAAATAAAAAATAATAAGGACGAATAAAAATGAAAACTGAACACGAACGCACACAATTAATCAAAGATATCAATGTACTGCTAAATCAAGCGTATGACAGTACTTTAGATGAAATTTATACTCTGTTAAAGCTTATAGATGATGAAGAGGATGAAGAGGATATAAAAGCTATTAGAGAAGGTAGAGAAGATGCTCGTATTAATGGAACTGTTTCTTGGGAAGATATAAAAAACGAGATTGCTAACGAAAGGAAAAAGAACGTAGCGTGATTTACAAAGTTGAATTTACAAAGGGTGCTAGAAAACTGTTTAGAAAACTACCTCAAGAATTACAAGACCGCATACAAAGTAAAATTGATGACTTAGCAATAGAACCCCGTCCCGACGGGGTTAAAAAATTACAGGGTGAAGAAAAAAGGAAATGGCTATTATTGAGGCTGTTTGCTTTGATACCCGTCAGAACTGCTAAATCCTGGTTTCTGACTTGATCGGTAATTAATGTATCAGTGCCTAGCTGAGTAATTAACAGCGAATCGAAGGTTTTTATACCGCCGGCATCAGCAATTTTGTCTTCATTAACCTTAAAATCACTTATGGTGTCTTTGCCCTGACCTCTGACAAGGACAAATGTAGGGGCACAGCAATGCTGTGCCCCTACGACTGTACCGTAGTCGATAGGGAAGCGCTATCAATAATTTTTTACTTTTCGAGCATGTCAAAAATAACTTTTAATTATTTGAGCGATCGCCAATATGAAAATAATCACTAATTATTATCAAATTTTTAGAACACTCAGTCCCTCAGTAGTTACACTATCTTTTTTCTAAAGCTTCTAATCAGGTAACTCAGAAGAAGTTGGTAATTTGAGCAAACATTTCCTTTAAAAATTTAAAGAACTATGTAACTTTAATAGTAGATTGTAAAACGATAGCCGTCCTGTTTTACTGTCGAAATATACGTAGGGTGCGTTAGCGCTCTTCGTAACGCACCGAGACTAACAGATGGTGCGTTATACCAAATCCGGTTGATTGCACATGGTATTTGTAGGGGCACAGCAGTGCTGTGCCCCTACCGTTTGTGTGTTCATTTAACCGGATTCGACATTACGGATTTCATCCTAACGCACCCTAAAAATACTTAATTTTGTAGGCGCACGCAGGCGACACAAACAAAATACAATACAATTATATATAAAATATCAAGTTTTTCTAAATATTTTTACTTAGAAACTCCCAATATTGATAAAAAAATTATTTACGTAGGTGAGGTATGAGTCAAATTCCGTTAATTTACTCAACCTAAAGCTTGTGGACTGAGGTTAACCTGTAACCGTCTCTATGCTGTCCGAATATATGGATATTAAAAGATGATTCGTTACCTGCTACTTAGTTCTGGCTTTATACTCGCTAGTACTCTTACCTTCACAGCAAGTGCAAATGCTCAAGAAGTTTTTGCTAGCGGTATAGTAGCCAAAAGTTGTACTTTTACTCAATCCGTGCCTGGAGAATTGATTCTTAATTCTGGTGGTACTACTCTTACTAGCACAGGTGGAACGCCTGCAAAAGTTGATATAAACTGCAATGGTGATGCCACTCTCACTATTTCTGAGCCTGTACAAAATAGCGGTAGTGGTACAACAGTGTTTACTACTCTAAGTGCAACAGCAAATAATGGTGTCTTAGGTTTAAATGTTAGTTCTAAATCTGCCTCACCTGGTAATATCTTAGCGAAGAGTAAGGATGAAAATGCCATAGGGACAATCGAAGTAAATATGGTAGCAGATAACGGAAGTCAAAAAATTTCCCCTGGAAAATACAACTTTACAGTAACTCTTACCTCTACTCCTTAAAAATAGCGAAATTAGTTGAAATATTTATAGTACAAATTTTGAATTTTTTTAGACACCAAAAAACTAGAAAAAGTGCGTTACCAAGAGCTAACACACACCTACAGAATTTGTATGTGATTAAATCCATACTTTTTAGTATATTACGAGGAATATTAAATGATTCAACGATTGATTTTATTTTGGTTTCTAGTATTGAGTGCTAATTTCACTCTATTGAAAAGTGCGATCGCTTCCGAACCCTTATGTACTTTCTCTCAAGCGACTCCTGGTACTTTGGTAACTGAAGGTGGTAATCTACCAACTAAATTGGTGACTTTTACTGCTGCTGGGGGTTCTCCGACTAAAATTGATGTTACCTGTAACCAAGCTGCAAATATAAGCGTGTCTGCTCCAATTCAAGTTGCAGGACCGCAATTTACACCAGCATCGGCTGTCGCAACTATAACAATTGTATCTGGTACTTCTACTAGAAATGGTGGTACTCCCCTCGCTTTACCTGCGGGAACTACTCCTTTAACAATTGATTTTTTTATAGATAAAGGTAGTTTTCTGCGAGCTGGTAACTATAGCTATACTGTTAAATTTACAATAATGCCGTAAATTTAAGTCTGGTATATTATCTTGAAGGATTGCAACAAGGTGAATACGAATTGTAAATCAATGGGAAATCAACAGGCAATTTAAAATTAGAAAAATCTTCAGAAGCATTCCAAGAATTTAATCTTCAACAGCTTTAACATCGACTAACAATGTTAATACTCGCCTTACTTTACCTATAGAAACTACTTCAGAAGTTAGTAAACAGGCAGTGTCATTCTTGCTGTGTAGCACCCCGGTTCGCGTAGGGGTTTCTTAGAGGATGTTTGAAAAGTCAAACACAGGTATAATTTGTCATTCTGAACGGAATGAAATGAAGTGAAGAATCTAGATTTCTCGTTGGGGCCGAGATGCTTCATTGCGCGGAGTTTACCCTCGAGCGAAGCGAAGGGCTCCATTCAGCATGACAAAAACTATACTTTTCAAACAACCTCTTAGAGCGATCGCGGATAATTTATTTCTTGGCTCTATCTCTTAAGGAAGTCGAGGAGTTAGATTTTCCTGATGACATCAAAAGTCAGGATTCAACTTGGCGTAGTCAATAGAAGCCTGTACCATCTACACTAGATGTTGCCAACGATTTAGTATTAAAAAGCCCGCAGCCATCTACAGCAGTATTATAGGTCGGCGGAAATAAAACCAACTACATTAATAAATGTAAAATGACCGAAATCCTCATCAATTGACTAATGACAACGGACAAAGGACAGTCCTACTTAGTAACTTTATCTGCCGCTATTAAAATTTCATCCATCCAAGCGTTGATACTTTTGCCAGTCTTTTTAGCAGCAATAAAAATTTTCCGATGATTTTCTGGAGTAGTCCGAAAGGGAAGTTTCCCGGAAAAAGGTTTATCGGGTTCTTCTCCCAAATCTCCACAAAAAGTTAGATAATCATCAACTGATTTGTAGAACTCTGCGCGTGCTTCATCAACCGTTTTTCCCTTAAAAGTCACTACATCATTAATATCTAACACTCGACCAAAAAGGATTCCGGCTTCTACATCAACTTCAATACTGGCTGTATAAGTGTGTTTTTGACATTTTTCTGAAGCGGGCACAGCAATGCTGTGCCCCTACGATTGTACCGTAGTCGATTAATTCATTAAGACCCGATGTGAGAAGCGATCGCATTAATCTTCGTTTAATTTCAGGAAGGTATCGTCTTGTCTATATTTATAACAGAGTTCAAGTGCATTGCAAAAGCTATTGAGGCTCCTTAGCAAAGCATTGTAGTAAGAGTAGGCATCGTTACGTTCCTTTTGAAGACGGGCATACAAGGTCAGTTCAGGCTCTTTTGCTAGACGATATGAAGGGATATCTAAGCCAGCTTCGGTTAAGCGCGTTGCTGCGATCGCAACTAACAACGCTCCAACTGTATTCGTCTTGCCATTATGAAGATCGTCTATTCCTGGTAAGATTAACTCTGCTCCTGGCAACTCCTTTAAATTCATGGTTGACCCTCAAGAGGTTTACCTTCAAAACGCTCGATAAAGTTTTCGACCCTGCTTAATAGCACATCAGGATCGAGAGAGGGGAATCGGATTAATTCGGGTGCAATGGCTTCAAAGCAATCACGTAACTCTATACAGGAAAATAATCTCTGCTCATACATGGCTTGAACATCGTTAATGTCACGGTCAAATCCTCTAGATAGCTTAGAAAGAGCTTGGGCTGTGAAGTCATAATGGTAAAACGAGATTTTACCTTGTTTGCCAATGAATACGCTTCTATCGCGCCACCCTGGAAGAGGAGGTAAGAAATCCTGGGGGGAAGCCAGTTCGATATTGATGTTCAATTCTTGCTTGAGTTTGGCAATTGCTTGAAAAATACCTGGGGGTTCGGGATCTAAACGAATATCAACATCAACCGTGGAACTACGCCATCCAATCAGTAGGGCACTAGCACCACCTGTAAAGTAAATGCACCCTGAACCTTTCGCTTCTCTACCCAAGGCTTGCATCAGTCGTTCTATCTTCTTTTCGTCAACGTTTGGACGCATATTTTTTGCCGTGCGACGCAAAATAACCAGTGTTGGCAAAGCCGCTCTTCGAGCGAATTTCTCTATGATAGCGTATATACAAATATCCTATAGCAACTTAAAAATGTAGGGGCACAGCAATGCTGTGCCCCTACGACTGTACCGTAGTCGATTAATTCATTAAGACCCGATGTGAGAAGCGATCGCATTACTGCTCCATGTCATTAATTTTGCCCAATCGTGAGGTTTAGATCCCCGACAACTCCTGCAAAGTCGGGGATCTGATCGCCGCTCATAACTGATGAAATTAACTACTAGGTCTAATAATTAAGGCTTTATAAAAATATTTGAATAATCAGTATATCGTCGTAACTTATTTCGACAGCGAAAACTTGCGTATTAACACAGTAGTGAATGTCTAATTTGAATAGCTAATCTGTAGAAAGCTACTCACACAGTAGAAGGATTAAGCAACAAGCTGGTTCCCAGATGTTTTACGAAAGAGCGTTATCTTTTGGCTTGATATTAGCAAGCTTTGCTGCACTAAATCCAGCCGCACTAGCTCAAACAACAGACGTTCCTTTTAGTGGAATAGTTTCCGGTCAAGCTGGTTTTGATAGTCTCAACCCTGGTACTACTGAAACAACTGTTTCTAGCAGTTTCAGCGGGATAGCACAGCAGTTTGAATCTCTCTCCTCTGCTACGGTTGGTGTCAATTCCAGCGTACCTGCAAAAATCACGATTTCGTCTCCCCAGTTTGTATCTGGACCAACTCCCGACCCAACTGGTACAACGCAAGTTGGCTTTCTTAAATATGGTTCAACAAGCGTTAGGAGCGATGTTGCTGCTGGAACCGGAACATTGCCGCCTGGTAATACTAATTTACTAGTAGACATGTTGGTAAAGCGACCAGTTGCATTTACACCGGGAACTTACACTTATTCAGTTAAGTTAACCATCACTCCGTAACTAGATTCTGTTTTTGTAATTCTGTTTAACTCTAATTTTCTTAAAAAGGAATTTGACATGATTCGTCGCACTCTTTTAGCATCTGCCTTAGTAATTGTCGGTACAGTTGCTGCTGCTCCTCAAACAATGGCACAAACTGCTCCACCTAACAGCACCATGCCTCAGTCGCTTGACGTACCCTTCAGCGGACAAGTGACAGGTGTATGCAATGTTGGTGAAATTACTCCCGGTGTATTGATGCCTAACACCGCAACAAATCCAATCATGTTAGCAGCAGGCAGTACTCTTGGTCCCAATGCTGGAACACCCGGTAAAGTTGTTGTTACCTGCAATTCACCTGCCAGAGTTGCAATATCGAAGCCAGTACAAACTGGGGGACCTGCATTTAGTGCGATGAAGTCGGATGCAACTGTTAGATTACCAGGTGGTACGATGACTGGTTCGACGAGTACCATGCCATTGAGTCTATCACCAAGTCTTAATCCAATTCCCTTGGAAGTCGGTATGTTTGTCGATAAGGGTAGTCCTCTAGCTCCTGGGAACTATAACTACAAAGTAACTTTAACAATTACACCGTAGTAAATTTCGGTTTTATCGTAGTAGTTGAACGCTGTTGAGCAAATATTGTAGAGACGTTTTATTAAGCGTCTCTACAATATTTTGACGATGAAATATCGAAGCATAAGTATATTTCAATATTTGTCTATAAGACTCATATTTGATTTTTGATGACGAAGAATAGCGCTAGCGCTTAAAGAATGTTTAGAAAGTATAGCTTGTGTCATGCTGAATGGAGCGAAGCGAAATGAAGCATCTTGACCACAACGAGACATCCAGATTCTTCGCTTCATTTCATTCCGCACCCTGCGGGATGCAAGCAACAGAATGACAAATTATACCTAAGTTAACTTTTAAAACATCCTTTAAAAGAATGTTTAGAAAGTATAGCTTGTGTCATGCTGAATGGAGCGAAGCGAAATGAAGCATCTTGACCACAACGAGACATCCAGATTCTTCGCTTCATTTCATTCCGCACCCTGCGGGATGCAAGCAACAGAATGACAAATTATACCTAAGTTAACTTTTAAAACATCCTTTAAAAGAATGTTTAGTAAGTTAACTTTTAAAACATTTTCATCTATGCTAAATAAATTAATTTTAATTGGATTTTTTGTACCTGTAATTACAGCAATAATCCTACCCAATTCAACTTCCGCTCAAACTTTAGATATTTGTACTTTTACCCAACCTGATTTTAACGAGTTGAAACCCGATGGCAATAATCTGCCTACTAAACTCGTAACTCATGGTTCCCCGACAAAAATGACAGTCACCTGCAAACAGCCTACAAAACTAATTGTATCCGCACCCATACAAATTGCCGGACCAAAATTTAATCCTGTATCTGCTTTGGCAACTATACAAGCTGCTTCTGGCAACACCACATCAAATGGTACACCGCTTACCTTACCTGCGGGTATATCAAATTTATTAATAAATTTATCTGTAGATAAAGGAAATCCCCTCGAACCTGGGAATTATAAATACGGTATAAAATTTACAGTTGTGCCGTAAATATGAATGTCAATTCTTGGTTCTCGAAAATTACCTTTGCGACTTGTTTATCTAGCCTCTTTTTGTTTCCCAGTCATGCTAAGGCACAAATGAGTGTCTCTCCATTGGTAATTGAAACAAAAGCCGAACGCGGTCAAGCTCAAGCAATAATTACAGTTACAAATACTAGTAACGTACCTTCCCGCGTGCGTATTTATGCGGAACCTTTTACTTATAACCGCGATACAGGTTTTGAAAGCTTAAAATCAACTCCTACTGATTTAACCCCATATCTCCAATTCTCACCACGCGAGTTGACTATCGAACCTGGAGAAAGTCGTAGAGTGCGTCTTATTACTGGTTTGGCTCCGAATTTACCCGAAGGAGAATATCGAGCGGTAGTATTTAATGAAACACTGCGCGATACTAAAGATGCTGCTGGGAATAATGTCAGTTTAGTAGCGCGAGTTGGTGTAACTTTTTATGTTCGCAAAGGTAATTTATCTTCTAATTTAACGGTAAGTGGTGCGAGCTTTAATACCGAACAAAAGCAAATTCAACTATTGGTTAGAAATAGCGGTAAAGCCACAGTACGTCCAAGTTTAAATTGGACTTTGCGTCGCGGTAATACAGTTGTAAAAACTGGACAAGTTGACACTAATGGTGTAGTTGCAGAAGGCGATCGCAATTTTTTGTTAAGCTATCCAACTCCGAATGAAGCACTTTCCCCAGGTAATTATCAACTCAGCGGTGAATTAGTCTGGGGTGAGGATAAAGATAAGACGAAGTTACCTTTTAAGGTTGACGTGATTATTCCTACTCTTGGGAATAAACAGTAAAAGGGTAAAAAAAGTGAATAGGAATTTTTTGTTTACTCTTTTACAGAAGAATTTCACGCAATACTGCTCGGTTAAAGGGCAATACGGTTCAGTTAAGAGTGAGATCCCCCCAACCCCCCTTTTAAAGGGGGGCAATAACTCTCTTAAAGTCCCCCTTCTTAAGGAGGGCAATAGCTCTCTTAAAGTCCCCCTTCTTAAGGGGGATTTAGGGGGATCTATTGTGGGAAACCGCTTAACTGAACTGTATTGCCTTAAAGGGAAAAGGGGAAGGGGAAAAGATGCGTATAAAGATTTTTTCCCTTTAACCCTTACCCTTTCCCCCAAAACCTCCAAGTATGCGTTGGGAAACCAGTGCGTTGCTTATTTCTTCATTTCTCTTTTCGTAAATGCCTTTTTTCTTACTTTCCCTGCATTTGCTAATCCAGTTGTTGGCAACCCCGAATTATTAACACCTGCCACCAATACCGAATCACCCAAAGATACAATAAAACCGAATACATTCCCAGTTGGATTAAACGCAGGTAAACGCAACATTAATCCGAGCGTCTTAGTTCGAGGAGAAGAGAACGGAAGACAGGCAATTAATTTTCAAAATTGGCTAATTCCTTACGACGCAGTAATTCAAGCTTTAAAGCTCAATATTACCACTTTAAACGACGGTCAATTAGAAGTGCGATCGCCTGGTATCATCACTCGTATCGACCCGAAGAAAATTCGCTCCGATTCGCAGTTAGGTTTGGTTTTTTCCATCCAAGATTTACAAACATTATTTGGTGTCAAAGCGGAGTTTGATATCAAAGAATATGCAATCGTTTTAGATATACCTTGGATAAACCAAACGAGTCAAAATACCTCGCAAAAACCAACTCCCATCCAATTACAAGGTTTACCGCTAATTGCACCTGCAAATTTTAGTCTTGCAGCAGTTGAACAAAAGGTAAATGCCAGCGGTACTCAAAGCACATCACCAAGCTATCGAGGAGACTTCACCGCTGTTGGTACAGCTTTCGGTGGTTCGTGGTTTTTGCGTACCGACCAACCTAGTTTACAAAACCAAGCAACTTGGAAAATTGCCGAAGCGCAGTTTTTACTACAAAGCTCTAGCACTGATTATATTCTCGGTTCGCAACCCACTTTTTGGCATCAAGCAGCAGGAAATTTTTGGGGTTTTACATTCGTTCAACGCAAAGGTTTTGTCCCCCCCCAATCCTTTGGAGGTTTTGTCGATACTCGTCAACGCATGAGTGCAGCACAAATAGGTAGGACAATTTCAGGAAAAGCTGAACCAGGTACTTTGGTTAGGTTAACAGAAAGTTTAGGCGATCGCATAATTTCGGAAGTGTTGGTAGATTCTTCAGGAATTTACCGTTTTGAAAACATCAAGGATGAGAATCAATTTTTTAGCAGCAGTTACCGGGTTTTGTTGTATCCCCAAGGACGACTCACCGCACAACCAGAAATTCGAGAAGCGAATTATTCTACCGTACCAGGACAATTACCAGCAGGTGCAACAGCTTTGGTAATTTCAGGTGGTCTACAAAGAAATGTAGAGACGCGAAATTTCGCGTCTCCTCCAGGAAATTTCGCGTCTTTACAAAATTTTCGAGGTGGAATTGCCCAAAGATGGGGTTTATCGGAAAATCTAACAGTCGGTTTAGGGGGAATTTACGACGAATCAGCCAAAGCAATGGCAGAATTATTCTATCGTCCCGCAAACTTACCTTTACAAGTCGCAATTTCGACAATCACAGGTAATAACTGGGATATCAACGCAGATATGCGCTACGACCCATCACCAAATTTGAGCGCATCATTCACAAGCGATCGCTTTTCGCGTCGTTTTAATTTAGACTGGCGAGTATCGAATGCTTTTAGTTTATTTGCCAGTAATGATAGTCGTGATGCCACTGCTGGTGGTATACAATTTAACTTTAGCGGTAGAGATGCTTTTACTTTTGTTCGCGCCAGCATCGATACAGAAAACCGCTTGCGCTGGAACTTACTGCAACGTTTCGGAAAACTCGAACTGTCACAACGGGGCAACGAAATCGGCACACTTTCGGAATTTACTTACAATTTATCCAAAAGTAACTTATTTGATACTGGAAGCTCATTGTTATTAAGTTATGAAACGCGCAGTCAAAATCGTAGCGACAACTTGTTAACTTTAGGTTGGCGCTATCGTTCCGAACAACGGGCAATAGATGGTAATTATCTCTGGGAAGCGCAGTTAGGTTACGGTCTCGGTTCGCAAGGTACAGCACCAATTGCCACGTTATCAACGACAGTTTTACCAGGTATACTATTACGGGCACGTTATCAAGGCATATCCGTGACAACCGATGAAAGCACTTTTAGTCTAGATTTGGTTTCTAGCTTAGGTTTGCAGCGGGGTATTACTGCTGGGGATCGACGTACAGATTATTTTCGTACCCAAGGTGGTTTGTTGATTCAACCGTTTTTCGATAAAAATAACAACGGTAAACGCGATCGCAGCGAACTTGCTTACACAGATTCCGAGCTATTTACCATCAACAATCGCAGTATTAAATCTTTTCAACCTTATATTAGCAGCGATCGCATTATGATTCGTCTCTCTCCCGACACCTATCGTTTGCAACTCGACCCTGCGGGATTCCCTCCAGATTGGCAAGTAACACCCGACGCATTAGCAGTGAAAGTCGTCGCTGGTAGTTATACACCCATATCTATACCTCTAACACGTTCCTACACACGTTCCGGAGTCATCACTGATTCTCAAGGGAATGCTATTGCGGGTGCAAGAGTCGAAGCAATTCAAAGTAATTCTGTTAAAAATCGCTTTTCTGTCACCAACGGTGCGGGGGTTTATTACCTCGAAGGATTGCAACAAGGAGAATATCAACTGCAAATCAACGGCAAATCAACAGGTAGTTTAAAGCTCGAAGGAAATTCAGAACCATTTCAAGAGTTGAATTTGAATTATGAGGGAGTAGGGAGTAGAGAGTAGGGAATAGGAAATTAGTTAAATATAGGTCTTGACTTTTGAATAGAGTTTACCGACAATTTGAATCTTAAATTACTTTGTTTGTTCCCACACTTGTGCTATGTCCAACACCCCGATTACCATCACCGTCAAATTATTTGCTGCATACCAGGAAGCATATGGAGTTCCCGAATTGAAACTGGAATTTCCTGAAAGTACACCAGTCCAAGCGGTATGCGATCGCATTATTACCGAACGTCCCGAATTAACCAAGTGGCAAAATGTAACCCGCTACGGTGTAAATTTACTATTCGTCGAACCCGATACCCTTCTCAAAGATGGTGACGAAGTAGTTTTGATTCCCCCCGTAAGTGGTGGATAGCGTTTTTTGTAGATGTCGTCCCTGGCTTAAAAATATCAAAAAATCATCCGTTAGTGCAAACCATTCGTTATCGCATTCGTTAGTCCAAACTATCCGTTATCCCCATCCGTTCCTCATCCGTTACCCTTCTTGCGAGCGAACATATAACCCCCCATAGCCAAAAAACCAATAATTGCAGTCGGTTCTGGTACTTTTCGTCGAGTCGAAGTTATCTTGCCGTAAATTGCAGCAGTAGTTGTTGCACCTTCCTCAACCCGAAACTCTCTAACGCTAGTTACACCTCCATCTTGGCTAAAACCAGTTAATAAGAGCGTATATTGATCCCCGTTATACGTAAAACTCCGATTAGCAGATGCTGGACTTGGGAAGACATAATCTGCACGGTCTTCAGGATTCGGCAAATCGTTACGTGTATTTATCAAGTTAAAATTGTAATCAAACTCATCAACTTGACTCGAATTTGGGAACGATACACGTAAATTCAAAGGTACTGTTTCAACATTCGTATATAAAGGAACTGTACCGTTGAAATATGTTAAATCCCCGATTTTAAATAAAGAATCTAAATCGCTTTTAAACGATGTACCGTCAAATTTGAGACTATTAGCTGGTGTAGCAAAGTTGGGATCGTTGGGAAGCGGAAACCCCCAAGTAAAGTTGTTTGTACCTACACCTGTATAAGTTGGATGAGTATTGAAGATACCAGGGTCGGGTATTCCCCAAATACCACTGGAGTTACCTTCAAAAGTTTGAGCTTGGACTTGTCCAGAGAAACTAACTGCAACCGCAGAAAACGTCAAGGTGGACAGTGCAATCCCGAAAACTGGACTTAGTTTCATTGTTCTCAAATTCAACTCCCATAAGGAGTCTTTTTTTTAGATTAGGTAACTTGTCCACATTAGTAAATCTACTGAAGACTTGCCAAGAAATTTATGTATTTTTCATAAAAACTTTATATTAACTTGGCAAATCTTTATCAAATAAATATTTTAATCTGGAGTCTTATATGAGCGGATATCGAAATTAACTACTTTATTAACATGCCAAGTTTATTAAGCACGTTTAATTGATACAAGCTTAACTCATATACAGGTATATTTGCTTGATAATTGCCAGCATTTATAACAATCAAATATAAAAATTTGGTATAAATTAAAAACAGGGAGCATCTTTGAAGGCTGATTTATAATTCGGTAGGTAGTGCGAGCATCTTGCTCGCTTGATATAATCAACAAGCAAAATGCTCATCGCACTCCCATTTCCATTAAAACCGTAACTACCGCACTTTCTTAAGGTGCAAGAGCATTACCGCGAATCAAGCTACCGATTGTTTTGGCAGTAATCTTGAGTTGCGTAAAAGGATTAGCTGGTACAACTGTCTTGTAGAGATAGCTATCAAAAGTCAGCTTCTGTACATCGAGGTCGCTGCACATTTCAACAAACGCTTCGCGGGTTGCGTCAGTACGGTAGAAGACACTTTGCAAAATGTCAAGTACCTTGTAGGTCAAACCGTACTTCTTATCCCAGCGCTTTAAGTAAACTTTAAGGTCGTTCTCAGTAGGAATACTCGCACCACCATTCGACATTTCCACAATCGTTTCCGCGCACATGCGTCCGGATTTAGCAGCGAAGTAAATACCTTCACCCGACGACTTGGTAACGTAACCAGCAGCATCACCAACCAAAGCAACGCGACCAACAACTCGACGCGGACGCGGATGTTCGGGGATCGGATGCGCTTCTACTTTTATGATTTGACCACCTTCAAGTTTATGTGCCGCACGAGCGCGAATACCAGCTTGCAATTGCTTGATGCTGGCTTTATTCACATGCATAGTGCCGGTACCAACAGCTACGTGGTCGTATTTGGGAAATACCCAAGCGTAGAAGTCAGTAGAAACATCATTACCGACGTACATTTCCGCCAAATCGTTATAGTACGCCATTTTCTCATCGGGAATGCGGATACGCTCTTGGAACGCGATCGCATAATTATAATCCCCAGCATCGATTTCCTTAGCAATGCGCGAATTAGCACCATCAGCCCCAATAATCAAATCAACCTTGAGGGTTTTGGCGATACCTTGCGCCCCGCTTTCGGTATGGTCTACATAGTGAATGGTATAAGGATCTGTATTATTAGTCGGAATATCTAGTTTATGAACAGTCGCATTGATTAAATTTGCCCCCAAGGAAGCTGCGCGATCGCGCAAGAAACCATCTAGTACTTCCCGACGGCACATGCCAATATATTCATCTTCATTTATCAAATTGATATCGACCTCGCGGTTCGAGGGCGAAATCATCTTCATTTTCCGAACTTGGCGGTCGATAATATTTGGCGGTAGCTCAAATTCGCTAACCATGCACAAAGGAATCGCACCACCGCAAGGCTTGGCATTATCAAGTTTGCGCTCGAATAAATAGGTTTCAATTCCAGCTTTTGCCAAGATTTCGGCGGCAGATGAACCAGCTGGACCTGAGCCAACAACAGCTACCCGTAGTGTCAAAGGTCTTTCTCCCATTTTTTATATATTACCGAAAGCATCGTATCACGGACTTTTGGCTGATTTTCCTTTCATACTGGCGTATTTTATTTAAATGAAATATTGTTTAACATTTCGACATTATTTTGACGATTGGCTGAGTTTTTTAGGTAGAAAATTATATCTCTAATTCTCAGAAAATCTCTATTATTAATTAATATGGAAAAATCTCTATATAATTTTAATATTTTAATACAGGGAATTAGTGTAAATGCTGTAGGGGTGTTTGCTCCTAATGTGTTTTTAAAGGCAATCGGGAGTGCTGAGGAATTCGGCGTTGCTGAATTCAAGTATAAAATTGAAAATAGGGTAATATTAAAACTCTTACTCTCAGGACTTACGCAACTGGCACAATCAGTCTCGGCGCGGCTTCGCCGCACCAT
>CAXTCQ010000091.1:0-27864 GCA_964242965.1 uncultured Calothrix sp.
GGTTTATTTATATCTTGCGTGTGGGGGGGCGGGTTTATTTATATCTTACATGGGCAGGAAAAAATCTTCGTGAACCCGCCCCTACCAGCCCCCATTTCCCATTTCCCATTTCCCATCCGTTGTACTATTCCCCATCCGTTGTACTATTCCCCATGCGTTGTACAAAATGTATCGTCGCTGCAAATGTGGCATTACCGTATCTTCCCGGACTGGACATGATATCTTAGAAGTGCGATATCGATGTATGTAAGATGTTCATTTCAAGAGAATAATGCCAGTCTGTATTTGCTATTAGACAGTTGATGCAATACGCGCATTTTCTGGACGGGATTCAACTTCCAGGTAGTAGCACTTGAATTTTTAGGCTAGCAAGGGTAATAATATTAACTTTATTGATTACCTGTCCCTAAAGACAGATATTTACGTTAAGTGGTGCTTTTTAATCGAAAAAAATAATATAACTAGGCGAAAGTGCATTTATTGTTTGGGAAATATCTGACACAATACTAAGGATAGTTAAGGCAAGCAGTCCATTGTCTTTAATGAACCAGAGGTGACAATACTAATGGGGCGATTCGAGAACCAACCAAATCCGCAAACTAATGGTGAAGCATCACAGGATGCTGGAACAACGCTGCGAAGATTAATTGAAGAACTGCAAACCCTTAAGAGCGGTGTTCTCAAGTCGTTGCAGGAAGATATTAAGCGGTTGCAAACTGAAAAGCACCGTCTTGGTGATGATATCCAAAAACTGCAAGTCCAAAAAAATAACTTGCAGCAAGAACAACTTCAAGCCGAACAGCAAGTTTTAGTTCGCCAACTCGTCCAAGTTTTAGCCAATCACGTTTCAGTGCAACTCCAATCGACGTTGGAGGATTTATTTGAGTCGGCAATGTTCAAGCACGAAGCCGTTCAAAAGAATAATTCTCAACAAGCTGATGAATTGTCGAGCGATCGCACTGAACAGTTGCTTGGTTCGCTCAATAATGTTGCAAGTACCTCCGAACAACTTCTGCAAACTCTAAATAACTACCAAAGTAACTTTAATCAGCAATCGCGGATGTACTTAGAAGAGGAACAGGGAGAAGCTATTATAGCTGAATTGGTGCATCGTCTGCGCCAAGAATTGGAAAAGGCATCGCATCAAGTACCAACGGCAGAAATTGAGGAAGTAATGCCAATCTTTGAGGAAACGAAGCGAAATCGCGTTCGTCAACTTCAAGCCAATATTGTCGAGAACAGTTTAGACGAAATCGAACTACCTTCGGTCGATGTCGAAGAAAGTCCCTTTGTCGAAATTACACCACCCTCTGGTTACAATCCCGATACAGTTATCCCGAACCCCGTGACTCGCGCTCAAGTCGAAGCGAAGTTAGAATCGGAAACACCCCAAGCAATAGTGACAACACCAGTTGTAAAACCAGTAGTAACACCAATTTCACCTCAAGTACGACAACGATATAGCGAACCACAACCAAAGCCAGAATCTCTTCCTCGAAGTCCTTCTCCAACAACGATTGGTTTGTTGTTGGTGGTGCTAAGTACGGTAGTATCTGCTTTATATAATGTTACCCTGAGAACCATATTTTTACCGCGATCGCAAATTTTTGGTGTCTTTGATGTCCAACAGTTAATATCCCCTTCGCTGGGGAATTGCTTGTTAATTTTGATGCTACGGATGTTGGTAGTTGTACCGTTGATGTTAGTGCTGTCACCGATTCTACACCCGCACATCTGGCAGGATATGAAGGGTTTGGTTAATTCAATAAATAACAATTCCGGGCGAAGAAATATTACTCCGGGTACGATTACGAAGCGCGTATTTTTATTGTCGGTTGCAAGCGGATTTTTCTTATTTTTATCGCAAGTCCTAATTTACCTTGCTGTTGGACAAGTACAGACGGGAATTGCGATCGCGTTATTCTTTATCTACCCGATTATTAGCGGATTGCTAGCTTGGTTATTATTCCGTACCGAATCGAAACGCGAACGTCCAAGTTTATTCAAAGTTAGCGCTGTAGCATGTATTTGCTTTGGCGAATTACTTGTTTTGAGTACTAACATGGGTAATACCAGTATTTCTTTTGGAAATTTCGCAGCTTTAGCATCGGGTGCGACTTTTGCAGTCTACGTTATTCTCGCCCGCATTTGTGCCGCTAAACTCCATCCAGTTTCTTTCACCCTCCTCAATTTCACAACTATGTTAGTGTTGTGCTTCGTTGGGTTACTCATACCGCTACCTGGTATGGGAGTACAAATTAATAATGCCCTTAACTTGATGGAAGTTATTTTGAGCGCGTTTATTTTAGGTGTCCTGACGCTAGTTGCTTATTTACTTAATAACATCGGTATTCGCAAGTTTGGAGCCACCCGCTCAACCCTAATTGGAGCCTGCGTCCCGGTTGTCACAGTTATTTTGGCAGGGATTGTTATTCAAGAAAGCTTGCAACTAATTCAGGTAGTCGGAGTGCTAATTATTACTTTTGGAGCCGCAGCCATTAGCTTAGAGAAAATTCGTAATCGACTTAAAACTTATCAAGCCACAAGTTGAACGAGATGTTGCATTTTAATTCTTTGGCTTAATATTATTTAATAACTATATATTGTTTTAGTCATACCTAATTCCAAAGGGAGTGGCTCCATTGCCGACGCTACAAGGTAACAAAAAAAACATTGATAGCAGTAGATTTATTTCGATCGTTAAGAAAATAGTAGCGATTTGAAGTATGTATCCTTTTAAACATAACGCTAGAAGAATCAATGTTAGAATTTGTACGAATTTAATCTCAAAAATCAGGAAATTTGAGGTATAAGAACAGCGTTGCAATGTGGCAGTTCGCATTTTCGTTTGTGTTTGCGTCTGACCGAAACTTGTGGTCTAAAAAAAGTAAGTAGTATTATCGTTATGTCAACAATACTTGATTTGTCAGGGTGACAAATTTTTACACTGCTGTTCCAGACGATTTTTGTAAAAATTGTGTTAAGCTCAACCGACAGTTAGGCGAATTACTCGCTACCAGTCCAAGGTACGAAAGGCGATTCCCGAAGGGATCGTGCGAATCGCTTTCAACGTGAAATGGGGTTATAGTCACAGCAGGGCTTGAATATTTTTGCAAGAAAATACGGATTAAATCTCGATAAAGACTACCACTCATACTCATATTTAAAGCATAATAGAAAATCTATTGCGAACACATTGTCTTCAGATCGGGTGTATACTACTTACTTTCCTGAAGCTAATAAACCTGTAAACGTGCTATTTAACTGTCTGTAATATGAGTAACGACATCGATCTGATCAAACGTCTAGGCCCCAGCGCGATGGATCAGATCATGCTTTATCTGGCTTTCAGCGCCATGCGGACGAGTGGGCACAGACATGGGGCATTCTTAGATGCAGCCGCCACCGCAGCCAAGTGTGCTATTTACATGACCTATCTCGAACAGGGACAAAACCTGCGAATGACAGGTCATTTGCATCATCTCGAACCAAAACGGGTAAAAGCGATTGTCGAGGAAGTTAGACAAGCGCTAACCGAGGGTAAATTGCTAAAGATGCTCGGTTCGCAAGAGCCGCGCTATCTAATTCAATTACCTTACGTATGGATGGAGAAGTATCCTTGGCAACCAGGGCGTTCTCGGATTCCTGGTACGAGTTTGACGAGCGAGGAAAAGCGGCAAATCGAACAGAAATTGCCAGCAAACTTGCCTGATGCTCATTTAATCACCTCGTTTGAGTTTTTAGAGTTAATCGAATTTCTCCATAAGCGATCGCAAGAAGACTTGCCACGCGAACACCGAATGGATCTGAGCGAAGCCTTGGCAGAGCATATCAAGCGGCGTTTGCTGTATTCCGATACGGTAAAACGAATTGATTCTCCTTGGGGAATGCCTTTCTATGCTCTTACCCGTCCCTTTTATGCGCCTGTAGATGACCAAGAGCGTACTTATATCATGGTGGAAGATACCGCTCGGTACTTCCGAATGATGCGCGACTGGGCAGAACGTCGTCCCAATGCTATGCGCGTTTTGGAAGAACTTGATATTCCTTCAGAACGATTACCGCAGGCTATGGAAGAACTCGACGAAATCATCCGCGCTTGGGGAGATAAATATCACCAAGAAGACGGTATACCAATGGTTTTACAGATGGTTTTTGGTAAAAAAGAAGACTGATTAACCTACCTATTTACAACTAAATAGCACTGAACAAAAAAATAAATTAATTTATACATCCATTATTAAATCCACCGAGTGGATTTAATAATGGACTATGAATTATGAGTGTAAATAATAATTACTGAAATGCCTGTAATCGAGTATTGGGCAAAAAACGAATGCACGCCTTCTATTTAATACTGTATTTACTGGTGAAATTAAGCCCAAATACAGATTGACATTTATACCGTTGCATTGAATTACATAAAAAGATACCTGATAACGAAAGAAACAGCAATGATTTAGTATTGCCATACAATGTATTATTTATTAGTAAGATGCAGTCAAGAGACTTTCACGAAAACACATTAAATAAAGTCATAATTATCACATAATTCTTTTAAATAGAGTTAAACATTTAACTATGTAGATAATACTTATATCGCCATAAAGTATCATGCAAATATCAAGCTATTTAGCGCAATATATAAATATTTTAAGTATTGTTCATCATTGACAAATTTAGTTTTAAAAACTAACTCTTCATGTAATTTTCATATACATATTTGTAAAAATAGGTAGATAAATACCAAAAAACTAGGGAGATTCAAGTTTATTTATTAAGTATACGTATTTGCCAATATATATTTTTCGTGAAAAAAATATATACCTATTGTTATCTACGGAAATATTATGATAATTTAGCATTGGAATATAAAATATACGCAATTAGTCTCAATGTCTAAAAATGTTTTGTGTTAGCAGGATGATTAAACTTAGGATTATTACAGCAAATATCACCTCACTCATGTTTGCTTTTTATTGCTCGATGCAGTCATAAATCAATGTGTTTAACTCACAAATTCGTCATCTTTGATTCGATTTCAAAAAAACTTCCATCAACTGGAAATATCGTTATAGTCGGCATGAAGTTAAAAATTAGTTTGTTGAAGCATTGAATAGATAAATTGAGAGTAATTCAACCATCCAAAGGTAGACAAAACTTTAAAGTTAATTGGGTAAAATACAATTGAGAAGCACATTATTACCCCATATAATACTTATTCTGAGTTCAAATTTACTTAAACTTCGCTTTTTAGCCAAACAGGGTTCTACTATGAAAAAAATAAAAATTCTGAACTTAGAAATCGATAATTTATCAAAGCTAGAATTTTTAGAAAGTTTGCAGTCGGGTGTCGTATTTACGCCAAATGTAGACCATATGATTAAGCTTCAGAAAGATGACGAGTTTTTCCAAGCTTATAGCATCAGCACCTATAAAGTTTGCGATAGTCAGATTCTACTCAATGCTGCAAAGTTTTTGGGAACTCCTATCAAAGAAAAAATTTCTGGTTCCGACTTATTACCAGCTTTTTATAACTATCATAAAAATCACCAAAATATCAAAATTTTTCTTTTAGGTGCTAGTCCAGGAACTGCAATGACTGCACAACAAAAAATTAATCAAAAAGTTGGTAGAAACATTGTAGTCGCTTCTTATTCTCCAAGCTTTGGATTTGAGAATAATGAAGAGGAATGTTTGGAAATTGTGGATACTATTAATAGTTCGGGAGCAACTGTTTTAGTAATAGGAGTTGGAGCACCTAAACAAGAAAAATGGATATATAAATATAGGGAACAGTTGCCACATATCAAAATTTTTATGGCGCTAGGTGCTACGATTGATTTTGAAGCTGGTAAGTTAAAAAGAGCGCCAAAGTGGGTTAGCCAAGTTGGCATGGAATGGTTATTTAGGTTATTGTGCGAACCAAAAAGATTATGGAAGCGATATTTGGTCGAGGATATTCCTTTTTTGTTTTTGATTTTGCAGCAGAAGCTGAATTTATATATTAGTAAAGACTGCAAGCAGAAGCGACAATTTTGGCAAACGGTGGATAAATTTTAATTAAATTGGCATGTAGTAGCGCTTAAGCGCATAAAAAATATTAGTTTAGAGGGCTAAAGCTAGGCTGAGGGGTTACAAAATTCCCGACTTCGTAAAAGTTGTCGGGAATCTGACCTTACAGCAAGTCATGCATTAATGAAACATTTTAATTAAAAGTTTCTAATAGTGATGTATTGGCAACCATTTCCGCTAAATTCTGCAAGTGGCTTTTTCTAGATACCATTTTGGGCGTAATGTCAAGTCCGACTTTCTCTAATATTTTTTGCCAACGGTATATCCAGTCATGCCGCAATAAGGTGTTGACGACGTTGTTTTGGCGGATGCGATACAAGCGTTCGGGTTGTGCATCGAGTTCGGCAATGATATCAGCTAAGTTCGTCGCATCGTAGGGAATGCCAATTACTGCATCATTCCAGTCGAAATTTGTGTAAAAGGGTTCGCACTCTGGCTGAATGCCAATCATTACCGCACCACCTGCTGCACCTTCAAAAAATCGAGAACCCAATTCTTCTTGCCCGCCAGTTTGGTCGGGTGTATCAAATTTAGCTTTATTGGCGATAAAATAACGGCTGCGTTTAATCAGGTTACTATAAAGGCTTCGGTGTTCTTTATAGTTATTCATTTGCAAGCCTTTAAGCGTATCGTGCAAATAAAGTAGATTATTCTTTGCTGCGTAGTCGAGCAAGTTGGTATGAGTTATGGGGGAACGACGACCGATACTATAAATATCGATATTTCGCTGCGGTTGGTTGGGGAAAGGACAAAATTTAATCGCGTCGATTCCGTAAGGTAGCGAATAGCAAGGACGATTAACTAACTCAGCAATCACCTTCGCGCTAGCGCTTTGAGTGGTAAAGATATAATCGAAGTCTTTAAGAAGTTCTATGCAAACTCTAGTTTTGCTTGAGCTTAATTCTTTAATCCAGATTTCATCAATCCAAATAACCGCTTTGCGGCAGTTTTCGCGCCATCCCTGAATTGAGTTTATACATGTTACATCCCAGAAATGCTGACAGATAAAAAAGAATAAGTCGTATTCGCGTTCGACTGCGGACGGAATACAACCAGATTGAAGGAGTTCTTTTTTACCGATTTTGATGCCGAGGTAATTGGATAAGCGTTTGTATGCTGTGCTACGAAAATCGTCGGCAAATCCAGGTGTAAGGATATCGGCATTATCAAACTCACAAATTGCATCTTCAAACTCGTATTCAGCCGAACGATACGCTTCGGAATGGAACCCGCGCATTGAGGTCATTAAAATGCGTGGTTCGCTTGGATTATAGAAATTCAAAAAATTATTGTTATGACTGTTAATAGACATGCAACTGCGCTAATAAAAATTTATGAGCTTGTATTGAGGATATGAACTGGGATATCAAAAATTGCTAAAAAAGTTTAAAGAAAAAGCTTAAAGATAGTTGATTGCATCCGCAACCTTTTGTAAAAATTGCTTTTGCCGGGTTTGCGACCAGTACAAACGTTCTTGAATAAGTTCGGCGCGATCGCACGAGCAAGAACTACAGGAGCTTAATAAATCAACTAAAGTATCTGCGAATTCATCGGGTTTTTCGGCAACTTTAATATATGAGGGGTATTCGCTGATTCCACGTAACGCGACAGGGGTGGCAACGATTGGTGAACCCGATGCGATCGCATCTAAGGTTTTAATCTGGACACCACCTCCAGTAATCGATGGAATGGCAATTACTTTTGCTTGTGCCATAAATGCTTGGACATCGGGCACAAAACCGCAGTATTTGACGTTGGGATATTCTTTCGATAACCATTCTGCACCTTTTCCTGCCACGCGAATCGATAAGTTTTTCGGTAAGTGCGGATAAACTGCTTGGAAAAACCACTTCAATCCTAATGAATTTGCGTTCCACGTCCAGCTACCAATTATCCCTATATCAAAACAGGGGGCAGTTTGATGTTGTGGCTTGATGTTTAAACTTGAGGGCAAATCAAATACCCTACCGGAATTGAATCTATTAAAATATTGCGAGTCATGTGCCGTAAAAGTCCAGACTTGTTTGGCGATAGTTGCTAGATTATCTTCGGTATTTCTAATTAGCTGCGCTTCGCGTTGATATATCTGTTTGGATAGCTGGCTGCGCGTACTCTTCAACTGCTGGACGTACATTTCATGCTCGATATTATGAGCAATAAATATAATTTTGCTATTACTAACAGTATTTGCTATCCAAGCCATTTGAGCGTGGTCGATAATTACAATATCATAAATATCGCTTTTTAAAATAGTTTTGACGGCTTCAATGTAATTAATCGAGTAATATTTTGTTGCGGAATAAGGTAAATTGGTAATAACACTAAAAAACATCCACAATAGAGGATAAAAACTCGATTTATGTGTTTCAATATAGCGTTCGCCGATTGAAATCTCCGAAGTTACTGTTGGAGTGTCGCCACGTCGTTGATAACCAACAACTACAACGTTATGTCCAGCTTTTTCTAATGCGTCAATAAAGCTTTGGGATGCTATCTCACCTCCCGTTTTTCGCTGACTCGGTAAAACTGTTGTTAAAAACAATATATTCATATAATTATTTTTACGCTGATAAAACTCCCATATTGATGAGTGATCCCGAATCAAGTTGTTATATAACTGGGGAAAAATAGATATTTTGATTTATTAAAGTCATAACTAAACTCCATGCGTGACTTTATAAGCCTGATAGCGAATTCCAATAATGCCTGCTAACGTTCCCACACCTCGGTAAATATTTAATAATGCCTGAATCACGGCATGTTGTCCTAGAAATAATGAAGGAATAATTTGACACAAACCTTGAGTAATTAAACCAATACCTTTCGTAATTCGCATACCGAGAACTGATATTGAAGGATATAATTCGCGCTCGCAGTAACTGTGAATGCTCCAACCAAGATAACCGCGTTGAAGAATCCATTTGATGCTAGTACGACTTTGAGGAATCCATTCATGCACTACAGCTTCATTTGCCCAAACAAACTTGTACCCGGAACGGTATAACCGCATGAAAAAGTGCGAGTCTTCACCACCTGTAAGAGCAAATCTTTCATCGAAAATCGGATCGATTTGCTTTAAGACATGAGTCGAAATCAGGACATTGTTAGTGAATGCGACTTTGAGTGCGTGACCTGTCGGATAGCGACGCGGTTCAAAAAACTTGCCTTTGATAACCCATTCCGGAATATCCGATTTAATGAAGTGGGGCAAAACCGGACCCGTGACGATATCAGCACGCCAAACTTGCTGAACCGAGAGCAATTGAGATAGCCAAGCGGGTTCGGGAACTTCATCATCGTCGATAAAAACTACAAAATCCGCATCTTCGCTCGCTTCGGCGATCGCACGATTGCGAGCGAAGGAAATTCCCCGCTGCGTTTCGATGCAGTATTTCAATTTCCAGCGAAACGAATCTGCAAAAGCTTTACAAACTTGACCTGCCGAACCTGTGGCATCGTTATCGACAACAACCACTTCAATATCGGGAACTTCATGACTAAAAGTCAGTTGGTTGATTCCTTCCAATAACCGTTTTAATCCGAATGGACGCTGATAACTCGCTACACAAATCGCAACTAACATTTTATACCTCTAGTTTTTAGGTTTTAATCATTCAAAATTTGTAAATCCATCCATCCCATCATCAGCTACCATTACAGGCACAGGGTTTCGTGACTGCTCGAAATTAACTGCTAGCGAAAAAACTGCTGTTACGTAGAGTATCCAATAAATACTATTCGTAGCGACTAAAGTACTTTCACTAATGTTGTAAATTAGCAAAAAAGTTAGATACATCAAATACCATATGCCCTCTACATTTCGGGTCATTAACAATAAATTGGCACTCCGAACAAAAGTAGTGAAGTAGCTGGTTAGAAACACCATCAATCCCGGTATTCCCAACTCTACTAGCAAGTCCATAAACCCGTTATGACCGTAAGGACATTCCCAAGCCAACTGCCGCCAAACATCAGCGGTGACTGGGCTATCCCAATCGCGCCAAAAAGCATTTAACCCGTACCCAGTTAGAGGACGTTCGCCGATTTTTTCGAGCATCACACTCCAAATTTCAGTGCGTCCGGTCAGGGTCAAATCGCGTCCGGTTGCACCTGCTATAACTTCAAGATTGTCAATGACTAAAATTGCCCCACTTCCCACCACAAGCACGATAGCGATGGTCAAGGGAATGAGTTGAGAGTAATTGAGTCGCCAAGTTCTGTAGAGAAAGAAAATAATTGTCAAGACGATGAAGGAAATTAGCGATGTTTTGGAAGTTGAAAGTACTACCAAGGCAACCGACAGCGTATAACCAACCCAAGCCAACCGTTGGAATGTAGGATTTGAACTAGATTTCCCTAGCGCCACGAATAGAAATACCTGGCTGCTGAGTACAACAAATCTACCCAAGATGTTTTTGTGCGTCATTGCACCTCGCCAAGCACCTGCATGGACACCACCTTCTTGGACGGTCATTGTCCCGTAAAAGGGTAGCGCCAGAGCAAACGCAAAGCTCAAAATAACTACGAATCCAAATGCGTAAGCACACAACTCTAATTGCTCGCGCAAAGTGAACCGCCGAGCCAAATATACGCCAAACAAACTAGTTCCTAAAAACAATAAACTCCGACGCGGTGTAATATCGGGTGCTACCGTCCAAAATATCGACGCTAAAGCGATTCCGACTAAAAGCCAAATCCAGATATCTTTTGTCACTATACGTGCAAAACTATGCCAATGCATTCCAACTAGCAGGATAGTAACTGCATATATCCCCATGAACAAAATCGGGCTATATGGGTCGTTGGGGACACTGGTTGCCTCTTCACTATCGAGAAGAACGGGTATCAATGCGGTGGTCGAAATAAATAACGAAAACACCACAAATACCTTTTCTGCGAGCGTTGTCAGTCCTGCCATTGTTGATGCATTACCAATATTTTGTATCCGGATAAAAATACTTAGTTGGAAAAAACTACTTTTTCTATCTTGAGTATCATAAATGGAACTGCCGCAAAAATGAATGTCTAAAATTTAGGTAATTTTTTTATTTTATTAAAAAAATTATCTTTGACGGCGCGGATAGAAATAGTATGAACAATCGGGTACTAAGTCAAGCACTAGCACTTTACTAGCCTGAAGGTCTTAAGGTATAGAAAGCTTTCGCTTCAATACTCGTCTAAACGATGGGAGCATCAAAGCAGCCTCACGGTGATATCAAGAGGATAACTTTGAAAATGTAGTTTTTTGCTAGCTTTACTCAATCTTCATTCGTATGATTCCTATACAAATTTTTTATAAAGCCGAACGAATTACCAAATTCGCAATATAGTGTTAAAAATGGATAAAGCAACGCTTATTGGCACTATTGTGTTAAGAAAACATAAAATCTGATAGAACCGTTAGATGCGGTCTTTTACGAGCAGTTACCAAGATTTCTATGCCGTAAAGGATTCGGTCGAAGCGTCAAAGTACAGATGATGCAATTGTGAAATTCTTGTGCGAGCTATTGGTGGGATTGCCGATTGCTCTTAAAATAGTTTCAGAAGTGTAACAGTAGGTATTTATCGGTAGTAACCTTGATGAATCACATCATTACTGCCTCCGTTGGCAAGCATGTCTTCATTTCATTTTTATCAAATCAATTTAGCCACAAGGTATTATAAAACGGGTTTTCATGGGAACACACATACCAACAAAAGAACAGAGCTTGCATAGCTCGAAAAAAACCCATCCGTTGACGAGAGACGCATTCTGGGTTTGGAAAAAACCCGAAGCTGACGAAGAAAATCCCGGATTGAGACCAATTTTTGCAGTTTTGCGTCGTCAAGTTGCTTTGATAGTTGGTGTTGCGGTAGTAGTCACAACAGCTTCGGCAGCTTGGACGGCAACGCGAATACCAAAGTATGAAGGTCGATTTCAAATTATGGTGGAACCGTTAAAAACTTCAGACAGCGAACTGCTGAAACTGCTATCTCAGACGCTTCAACAGAATGTTAATGACATCACCCGGCAAAATACAACTGCACTAGACTACAATGCTTTACTTGAGGTGTTAAAAAGTCCCAAGCTAATTGACCCGGTTGTTAGAGAACTGCAAGTTAAATACCCAGAAATTACCTACGACCAGTTAGTTGGTAACGATGGGTCGGGTAAGGTTTCGAGCAATCGGGAAGGAACGCTGCTGATGAATCGAATTGCTAAAGGTAAAGACGAATCCCGCATCATTGAAGTTCGATATCGTGATGCCAAACCTCAAAAAATAGCGTTTGTCTTAGACGAAGTATCGCAAGCGTATCGCAAGTATAGTATCGAACAACAACAAACGAGTTTGCGGCAAGGCATGAAGTTTGTCGAGCAGCAGATACCTAAGCTGCAACTGCGTGTCAACACTTTGCAAGGGCAACTCCAATCGTTTCAACAGCGTTATAGTTTATACAGTCCGCAGTTACAAGGCGAGCAGTTATTGAAGCGCCTCGATGATATTAAAGCCCAAAGATTGGAACAAGAGCGCAAATTTGTAGAAGCGCGATCGCTTTATACTTCGTTGCAGAATCAATTGGGATTGCAACAAAACGAGGCGATCGCAGCCTCGGCATTAAGTGAATCGCCGCAGTACCAACAAATACTCACCCGCATCCGCGAAATCGAAGCAAAAATTGCGTCTGCATCGGTGCGGTTTAGCGAAGCAAGTCCACAAATTCAAGATTTGCGAGAAGAACGGCAGAAATTATTGCCCTTGTTAAATCGAGAAGCAAGGTTGGCATTAGGCTCAACCCCAGGTCAATCGCTTCCAGCATCGGTTGCTACCTACCAAAACTCAGTCCGGCGCGACCTCACCAAACAACTCGCTGACAGCACCAATCAAATGCAGTCCCTCGATGCGAGTTTGCGGGCTTTAGTTCAAGCTGAATTCCAACTCAACGAGCAAATTCAGCAGTACCCTGTAGTGTCGCGTCAGTACAGCAACTTACAGCGCGACTTGCAGGTAGCAACCGACACGCTCAATCAATTGCTAACTAGACAAGAAGCACTACGGGTTGATGCCGCACAGCAAGAAGTTCCTTGGGAGGTAATCATGCCTCCGACTTTACCGCGTAACAAAAACGGCCAGTACGTTGCAGTTTCACCCGCCGCTTCGGGTAATTTGATGCTTGGTGCTGTGGCTGGGTTGTTATTGGGAACTGCTGCGGCTTTTGTATTGGAGAATCTAAAAAATGTTATCCGCGACCCCGATGAAGCCAAGCGCGTGGCAAAAATACCGCATTTAGGTTCGATTCCCTTTTGTCGCAACAACCATATACCAGTAGTTGCAAGTAATGTTATCAAGTTTGATGCTAAAAGCTCTAGCGAATTTGAAGTGAATGCGGCAAAGACGCGAAATGAAAAGAACCCTGTTTTCGCGCAGGCGTTTTGTTCGATTTATAACCGCGTTCAAGCTTATAGCATTGAAACTCAAATTCGCTCGATTGCTGTAACATCAGCAACTGCGGGTGAAGGGAGAACTACAGTCGCGGCTAACTTAGCGCTAATTGCCGCAGAAGCAGGGCAAAAAGTGTTACTTGTAGATGCCGATTTGCGGCAGCCTTCTTTGCATATGCAGATGGGTATATCGAATGGCGAGGGTTTTAGTGAAGTGCTTTCGCAAAACTTGGATCTGAATTTGGCAGTAACGCGGTCGCACTCCGAAGAAAACTTATTTATCTTGACAGCAGGAAAAGCCAAGGTTAATCCCAGCAAGATGTTTAGCTCGAATCAAATGGAAAATTTCATTGCCGAATCGCAAGCAAATTTCGATTTGGTTATCTACGATACACCTTATCTCTTAGGACGCTTAGATACAAACGTTCTTGCCGATCGTGTTGACGGAATTTTACTCGTCGTTGGACTCGGTAAAGCTGTGCGTCCCAACTTCAAGCAAGTTGTTGAGGAGTTGAGAGCGACGCGAGGAACAATTTTGGGTATGGTAACAAATAACCTAAATTGCTCGTAGTCAGCGATTCATCGGTTAAATCGAAAGCGTAAAAAAACAGCCCTGCTTTTAACGAAAAGTAAAGTAGCCCAAAACGCTTTCCCCTTCTGTTTTCTGTCTTCTAACTTTTCCACATTAAAAATCCGCATTCCCAACTACAAACCCGATTACATTTATCCTCCGCAAAAATAAAATAGTGAATGTTATTCAACAGTTGATTGGACAAATCAAAAAAAAACTGTCGAACCAGTTTCTTCGCAACCTTAGCTGGTTAGGGATGGCAGAAATTGTCTACCGAGTTTTGCGCTTGGCATTAGTCGCGATTATGGCGCGAGTTTTGACGCGCTACGACTACGGTTTAGGTGCAATTGTGATGACAGTCCGCGAGTTTGCCCTGACTTTTAGCAATCTGGGTATTGGTGCGAAAATCATCCAGGCAGAAGAGGAAGAACTTGAGGAATTATGTAATTCGGCATATTGGTTAAATTGGTTAGTATTTATCGGTTTATTTATAATTCAATGCCTGATTGCATTTCCGATTTCTTGGGTGAAAAATACCCCTGATGTTATTTTACCAATTTGCGTATCGGGAATTGCTTATTTAATTTGGCCCTTTGCCATCATTCAAAAAATTTTAATTCAAAGAGAAAACCGTTTTAAAGTTATAGCAATTACTGATAGCATCCAATTCTCGCTAGCAAGTATATTATCTGCTGTATTTGCAGTTATGCATTTCGGAGTTATGTCATTTGCACTACCAGCATTTATTGTTGCGCCTATCGAAGTTTTTATATATCATAAAAGCCATACTTGGCGACCGAGTAAAGAATTTACTACTAAATATTGGGGAGAAATTTGGAACTTTGGTAAAAATATTCTTCTCGTTGGGTTATTGAGGACTTTAAGAAATAACCTAGATTATTTAATAGTTTTTTCATTGATAGGAGTCAACGAGTTAGGAACTTATTTCTTTGGGTTTAATGCGGGATTGGGCATTAGTTTGAGTATTATTAATGCGATAAATTCAGCTATTTTACCGCATTTATGCGCGGTACGTTCTGATGATAACTTCAAACAAACTTATTTAAAAAGTATCAGAATTATCGCTTTAATTATTATACCTTTCGTACTTCTGCAAGCGAGTTTGGCTCCCTTTTACGTACCGCTAGTATTTGGCAAACAATGGATATCCGCGATTCCGATAGTCATATTAATTTGTTTGTCAGCGATTCCGCGACCTTTTGCGGATGCAGCTTCGCAGTTACTCGTAGCAATTGGCAAACCTTATTTAGATTTGCGTTGGAATGTCATATTTACTTCAGTATTTGCAATCGCGCTACTAATTGGAGTTCGCGGGCAAATTATCGGAGTAGCAACAGCAGTTTTAGTTACCCATGCGATTTGTTTGCCGTTATTTTCGATTTGGGCAACGCGACATGTTTTTGGATTGAAAATATCAAGTTTGTAATTGAATAGGTATCTTGCCTGTCTTTATTTTGAGAAAGTCGTAGGGGCACAGCATAAAATAGCCCTGACAATACCGTAGTGGTCTGTGTTATTAATTTTGATGGTAAATATAATTACCACAGAGACACAGAGTACACAGAGTTAGAGATGGGAGAGATTTAATACCTAACTAACCCTCAGAAATTATGAAACGCACCAGTAGTGCTTCATGTCATTTATTCTAAGAGATGTAGAGACACGATATATCGTGTCTAATTAATGACACAGAGTAGTAGTACTCCGTGTCAAAAGTTCTGAGGGGTAGCTGACCATGAGCGTGAGGCCCAAATCCCCGACAACTTTTACGAAGTCGGGGATTTAGCAACCCCTCAAAATTAATGACATGGAGCAGTAGGCTAAACTAATTATCTCTGAATTCAGGAAACAGCCCTGCGTTACTTAACAGAGCAAACCAACCCACGATTGGCTCCCAACTTACAAAAACTGAACCTATTAGTAAAGCTCTGTTTCTAATAGTTAGTTTAATTTAATACTTGGGCAAACTAGGGATAGATAAAACTATCCACTGCCTGCTATGAACGTGCTGCCTAATAACAGTGAAAATACGGTTAAGCCAAATAAACAATTACCACTGCGTCTAATTCTCGTTGTACCTTTTGTGGTGCAAATATTTGCGGCAGTAGGGTTAGTGGGCTATCTCTCCTATGAAAATGGACAAAAAGCTGTAAATGACCTTGCTAGCCAACTGATTGATAGAGCCAGCCAGCAAATCGATGACCATTTAGATACCTATTTAAAATTACCGCATCAAATTTGTCAGTTGAATGCGGATGCGATCGCAGCTGGACTTGTAGATATCAACTCACCCCAGGAGAGTGCCCAATATTTTTGGAGACAAGCCAAAGTTTTTTCAAATCTTAGCTATGTCAGCTATACCTTAGCCGATGGTAGAGAAGCAGGAGCAGGACGTTGGCTAAACGGTGTAGATTTATTGGTGTACGAAAATCGCAATGGTAAAGGCTTCGATTATATAGCTGACGATAAAGGAAATCGCGCCAAACTTTTACAATCCTATGACTTCAATCCATTAGCAGAGAAATGGTATGAAGAAGTGGTTAAAGCAGGTAAGCCTCTTTGGACTAAAATCAGCACAATTAGTACAAATAATCTGCAAATTACCCAGACTGGAGCAACACTCAAAACCCAAGGTGAAGCCTCAATCGGTACTTATAGTTATTATGTGGCTCTGACTGCGGGGTATCCGCTTGATGACGAAAATCAAAAAAAATTAGGAATTCTCACGGTTGATTTACTTCTAACCGATATAAGTAAGTTTCTCCAAAGCCTCAAGGTTAGTCCTAGAGGTCAAGTATTAATTATGGAACGTGATGGGCGATTAATTGCTAGTTCAAGTAATCAACCAATTCTACGGAACGTGGACGGTACCGGAGAACGTTACATTGCTCTAGATAGCCCCGACCCATTAATTAAGGCAATTGCTCAAGCATTGCAACAACGATTTAAAGACCTGCAAACTATTCAAAAAACTCAGCAGATTGATTTCACCTTTAACAAGCAACGTCAGTTTGTGAAAGTAGCACCCTGGCAAGATGAATACGGTTTAGATTGGCTTGTTGTGGTGACTGTCCCTGAATCTGACTTTATGGGACAAATTAACACCAATACTCGTACAACTATCTTGTTATGTTTGGGAGCATTAATTATTGCCATTATACTGGGAGTTTATACCGCGAACTGGATTAGCAAACCGATTTTACAACTGAGCAATGCATCGTCCGCGATCGCCAAAGGGGAATTAAATCAAAATGTCACACCCTCAAATGTGCGGGAATTGGGAGTTTTAGCTAATTCCTTCAACCGAATGGCAGGGCAGTTGCGTTCTTCGTTTACAGCTTTAGAAAAAACAAACGAACAATTAGAGCAACGGGTAGAAGAACGTACCTGGGAACTCCAAGAAGCCAAACTTTTAGCAGACGGTGCAAACCAAGCCAAAAGCGAATTTCTAGCCAACATGAGCCACGAATTGAGAACTCCTCTCAACGGGATTCTTGGTTATGCCCAAATATTACAACGCAATGAACCTCTGACAGATATTGGGCGCAAAGGTGTAGAAATTATCTATCAATGCGGTTCTCACCTATTAACTTTAATTAACGATGTTCTCGACCTCTCCAAAATCGAGGCTCGTAAAATGGAACTATTTGAGTGTGCCTTACATTTCCCATCTTTTATAGAAGGTGTTGTAGAAATTTGCCGCATTCGTGCCGAACAAAAAAATATTACCTTTGACTTACAAGCTGATTCCAAATTACCCATAGGCGTTTATACTGACGAAAAGCGATTGCGTCAAGTTCTAATTAACTTGTTAGGAAACGCAATTAAGTTTACAGATGAAGGTAGAGTCACTTTTATCGTGGACAAACAAGATTATAATACAAAATCCAAAATCCATAAGGTTCGCTTCACGATTAAAGATACTGGTGTCGGTATGACTCCCGAACAGATGGAGAAAATCTTTCTACCTTTTGAACAAGTTGGGGATACAAAAAAACAAGCTGAGGGAACTGGTTTAGGACTTACTATCAGTCAGAGTATTATCGGTTTGATGAAAAGTACGCTGCAAGTACAAAGCCAAGCAGGTGAAGGAAGTGTGTTTTGGTTTGATGTGGAATTAAAAGAAGCTGAATATCAGGAAGCATCGAAAATACAACAAGGCACGATTATTGGCTATCAGGGGGATAAATACAAGATTTTAGTAGTAGACGACCGCTGGGAGAATCGTTCTGTTGTGGTGAATTTATTAGAACCAATTGGGTTTGAGTTAATCGAGGCGGTAGACGGTCAAGATGGCTTAGATAAAGCTATTTCCAATATTCCCGATTTAATTATCACCGATTTAGCAATGCCCGTAATCGATGGATTTGACTTAATTAAAAAATTGCGCTCCCTACCACGATTCCAAGAAACAATTATCTTAGTATCCTCTGCAAGTGTATTTGAAAATGACATATACAAAAGTTTAAATACTGGTGCAAACGCATTTTTACCAAAGCCTGTAGAAGCAAATACTCTATTGGGTTTACTCCACCAATATCTACAATTAGAGTGGATTTTTGAAGTCCAAACGCCATCGAGTAGAAAACAAGAAATATATCAAGCAATTATTCCTCCCGACCGCGATATTTTGACACAACTTTGGGAACTCACAGAAGCTGGAGATATAGATGGTGTAGTTGAAATCGCCAACCAACTCAAACAGTCGGATTCTCAACTTATTCCCTTTGCTCAAGAAATTATTCGTTTAGGCGATCGCTACGAAATTAAAGAACTTCAAATTTTCTTAGAACGAATGGGTATCGGAATAAATTGAATAATTCCGTATCATATATTAACTATAGTTTTTCGATTTTATTCTGGAAATAAAATATGGATTAAATAACCACAGAGAACACAAAGGGCACAGAGGAAAAATACTGATTATAAGCGCAAGCGCAATTCTGCTAACAAAAATCAAATAGTAACCCTATATAAGCAACTAACAATTACCTATTATCTATCATGTTTAATCAAGAAACCGGATTTATTCTTATTGTTGACGACAATTCAACCAACTTATCTGTCCTCTCACAAGCATTAAAAAGCGCTAGTTATAAAATACGAGCAGTAATGGATGGTGAAAGTGCCATTACTCAAGTTGAACGTCAACAACCAGATTTAATTTTACTAGATGTACAAATGCCTGGAATTGACGGCTTTGAAACATGTCGCAGACTCAAAGCAAATCCTACTACTCAACATATCCCTGTGATTTTTACAACTGCACTGACTGATGTTGATAGTAAAGTTAAGGGACTCAGTTTAGGTGCAGTTGACTATATTACTAAACCCTTTGAGCAAGAGGAAATTTTAGCGAGAGTAAAAATTCACTTACAGCTAAAAGTATTAAATGAAACTTTAGAACAGCGAGTTATAGAACGGACTACTGAATTAAATAAAGCCCTCTTACAACTAGTACAACAAGAAAAACTTTCTTCGCTTGGGCAGTTAATAGCTGGAGTCGCGCACGAAATCAATAATCCGATTAGTTCCATCGCTGCTAATATCCCACTAGCCAAAGAATATACTACCAATCTCAAAGATATTTTATGTATGTATCAACAAGAATATAGCCAACCCTCGATGCAAATTCGACAAGCTTTAGAAGATACAGATATCGAATTTATAATGGAAGATTTTTGGAAGTTACTCAATTCAATGGAATCGAGTAGCAAGCGGATTGAAGATATTTCCGTATCACTGCGAACTTTTTCCCGTGGAGATGATACAAAGGTGCTATTTAATTTGCATGAAGGACTTAATAGTACGCTGATGATTTTACAACATCGCTTGAAGGCAGTGGGACAAAAACCGACGGTTGAAGTTGTCAAAGAATACGGTGAATTACCGCTTATTAAGTGCTATCCAGGACAAATCAATCAGGTGTTGATGAACTTGCTTGCTAATGCCATCGATGCGTTGGAAGAAGCATGGGAGAAAGATGGACGTTTACCTAGAATCCGTATTCAAACAGAAGTATCTAACAACAGCGCTATAGTTAAAATTATTGATAACGGGCTAGGCATGACAGAGGACGTGCAAAAACGCCTGTTTGAACCAATGTATACAACAAAAGCCGTTGGCAAAGGAACGGGGTTAGGGCTATCAATTTCGCAACAAATTATTGAGGATAAACATGCAGGTAAATTAAGTTGTTGTTCCATTCTAGGAAAAGGAACCGAGTTTATAATTGAAATTCCCGTACTTTAACTACAATTTACCAATTTTTACTTATAAGTAGGTACGCCAAATTATTTATATATCTTTTTTTGCTGTTTACTTTACCCAATACAGAATTCAGAATTCAGGAATATATAATTAATTTTGCACAGGCACTTAAAGCTTCATCCTGCGGCTTTGTCAAAGAAATCCTTACAAATTACATCAACCTTTGAATAAGTTTCAATCCAAACTTTTGCTCCACAATTCAATTCGTTATCTGGTTCGTATACAACTCGACAACAACCGTAAATTATCGCTTCATGCCCGTAAGTATTGCTATTGTAGGTTTTCACCGTAATTACAGGTTGGCGATTGCCTGTGTTGTTGTTGTCACGAATTACCTGTTGATTGACGTGGATTTTGGAAACAGCCTTCGGACGATGCTTTTTCCAACTCAGTTCGGGTCCTCTACGACCTTTCGTAGCTTCCGGCTTACCATCAATTACAGGAATCGCCCAAACATTTCCAATTTTAAAAGCACCTTTTATTCTACCTTCGCTAATCAATTTCCGGACTCTGGTTGTAGAGACATTCAAATTGCTTGCTAGTTGCTTGACGCTGACGTACATAAAAAACTGTTGCGAACTACTAATAGTTAATTTAAAACTTGTTTGAAGGGGCTGTAATGCCAATTTGGCACTTTTTATTGGTACAGGTCTGATTGTTTTCACCTTTGAACAGCATCTAAGCGCTTCAAAAAATCTCGGAAAAGCAGAGTCTCTGAAGCGCGATCGCGGATTGACAACAACAGATGATTGAAATCGTTGAAATGTAGATATAGCAAATGCCTTTTCGGGATGCCATTAAAAAGGAGACGCGAGCAGAAAGCGTCTCTACATATAATATTTATGGTTTATATTCCTTAATCCCCTAATTTCCTTACAGCTTCGGCAACTTGCTGCGAAACAAACGGTAAAATATGCCGACTTTTAGCTTGTGCTTTACCTTCGGTGAATACAACTAATAAATAGGGACGTAAATCGGGAATTTCAATATATGCAGCATCGTGACGAACTTGACTTGTCCAACCAGCTTTTGACCAAAGTTTGGCACTTTGAGGAAGTCCAGCACCCAAAAAGCCAGTAACTTGGTCTTCTTCGACATCTTGCGGCAAAAATTCCGGGTTGATATTGCGCTCGAGCAAACCCATCATCGCTTGCGATCGCGCACTTCGTACCGCGACTCCACCGATAATACTGTGCAACAATTTTGCTGTTGCATTTGCCGTCACCATGTTGCGATTTTCTAACATTTGCCCGTAAAATGCTCTTTCACGTCCGTAGGGTCCATCGCACCAGGTTTTTTGACAGATGTTGACTGTCTCTAATTCTGCCCAACCCAAAGATTGATAATACCGATTTACAATTTGGCGCTGATATTTCCATGTCTCAAAGGGTCCCGACGGTAGTTCTGGTCCCGAGGTTGTACCGCTAAGAATATCTACAACTAAACTAGTAGCATCGTTACTGGATTCAATAATCATGTCGCGCATAGCTCGCTCTAACTCTTGCGATGTCTGGGTCATGCCTTTATCTAACCACTCGTTCGCTGCAACTAAATAAAATAACTTAACGACGCTAGCAGGATAAATTAGCTCCACACCGCGATACGTAAAACCACGTATATTGTGGTTCCAAAATGCATCAGGAGTTAGTGCCCCACCCGTATTGACTAACACGGGTGGGTCGTAGACAATCCAAGTCAAAGCAATTTGGTTACGGGCTAACGTTGAAAACTCCGACCAAGTTGCCTCTAAAATACCATTACCAAGTTGTTCTAATTGTTCGTCAAACTTGAAAAAATTCATTTTCTTGCCATTAACCTTGAAGAATGTTCCCCAATCTAGAATCTCAAATTCCCAATCCTACCTTAAATGAGTACGAATGTCTCCAAGTAGTCAACCTTTACGATTCTCCCGACTGTAATCGACTGGCAACCCAAGCTGCTACTGGACGACACCTAAAACTGACATCAAATTCACAGGATACAGCTGTAGAGGTGTGTTTGTGTGAAGATAATTATTCAGGATGGCTTTTGCGTTCCGATTTAGATTTGCTCCAACGAGCTACTTTACCTTACCAGGCTAAATCATTTTCTCAAGATGAGATTAAGAAACGAATCGCAGAAGTAATTGCTTTTACTTACAATGCAATGCAGCAACCGAATTATTATCTTTGGGGTGGTACTGTCGCACCCAATTATGACTGTTCGGGGTTAATGCAAGCGGCATTTGCTTCGGTTGACGTGCGTCTTCCCCGCGATGCTTATCAACAAGAGGCTTTTGTACTATCTATATCTATTACAGAATTAGAACTCGGTGATTTAGTATTTTTCGGGACTCCCCAAAAAGCAACCCATGTGGGACTCTATTTAGGCGAAGGTCGTTACATTCATAGTTCTGGAAAAGAACAAGGACGCAACGGTATTGGCATTGATGTTCTTTCGGAACAAGGCGATACAGTTAGCAAGTCATATTATAAACAGTTACGCGGCGCAGGTCGGGTTGTTAGGAGTTATGAGGCTTTCCAAAGTTAATTTTTTATTATGGATTGATTTATGAGAAGTGGGTTGTCTGAATTGATGGGTGGACAAAATGGGGCAAATAAAGCGGTTGTTCCCGATATTTCGGTGGTTGCGCCGGTGTATAACGAAGTTGAGAGTATCCCGCATTTGTTGGATGCTCTAGCACTCACTTTCACGGAGAGCGAACTCAGCTATGAAATCATCTTAGTCGATGATGGTTCGACTGATGGCTCGGCGCAATTTCTCAAAGAACAAGCGGAAATTCGCAACGATTTAAAGGCAATTATTTTACGCCGTAACTACGGTCAAACGGCAGCAATGGCGGCTGGTTTCAATTATGCACGCGGCAAAAAAATTGTGACATTAGATGCCGACTTGCAAAACGACCCCGCAGATATACCGATGCTACTGGCAAAGCTCGATGAAGGTTACGATATGGTCAGCGGTTGGCGACAAAACCGCCAAGATAAAGCTTTAACGCGGTTGCTGCCTTCCAAAATTGCCAACTGGCTAATTCGTCGCGTTACTGAAGTACGCATCCACGACTACGGCTGTTCGCTCAAAGTTTACCGCGCCGAACTCGTAGCGGATATGAATTTATACGGCGAATTGCATCGTTTTTTACCAGCACTGGCATATATCGAAGGGGCACGAATCACCGAAATGCCCGTGCGACACCATGCCCGTCGTTTTGGTAGCAGTAAATATGGGTTGTCGCGGACTTTCCGAGTCATGATGGATTTGCTTACCATCGTGTTTATGAAAAAGTTCCTCACCCGTCCAATGCATGTGTTTGGGCTGTTGGGGTTAATATCGATGCTTTCGGGTGGTGCAATTAGTATCTATTTAACGTTTGTAAAATTAGCGTTTCAAGAAGATATTGGCAATCGCCCGCTATTAATTCTAGCTGTATTACTTCTTGTAACAGGAGTACAATTATTTTCATTCGGTTTACTAGCCGAATTGCTCATGCGTACTTATCATGAATCGCAAGGTCGCCCTATATACCGCGTGCGCGAAATTATCTCAAAAGTTATTAAGTAATGTAAAAATGAATAGTAGGGAGGAGGGAGTAGGGAGTAGGGAAAAGGAGCGAAAACTCTTAACTCCCCACTCCGCGTTTCTTAACTCCTAACTTCTAACTCCTAACTCCTAACTTTTAAGCATCTATCATTTGTGAACGCATTTTATACATTTGATTCTCAACTGCGGCGCAACCTGCTGGTCTTATTTGCAGCAGGTTTATTATTTTGGTCGAGTATGGCTTCTTTGTTGCCGACGCTACCTTTGTACGTCGAGGATATCGGGGCAAGCAAGCAACAAATCGGGATTGTAATGGGTAGCTTTGCCATTGGTTTGTTGCTGTGTCGTCCCTACTTAGGACGGATGGCTGACGAACGGAGTCGCAAATTAGTATTAATTATCGGGGTATTAGTAGCCGCTTTAGCACCGCTTGGTTATGCTGCTGTTAAGTCAATTCCGTTATTAATGGTGTTACGGGCTTTTCACGGTATCAGCATTGCCGCGTTTACAACTGCCTATAGTGCCTTAATTACAGATATTGCTCCACCCGATAAGCGTGGTGAAATTATTGGTTACATGAGTCTCGTTAACCCTGTGGGGATGGCAATTGGTCCGGCTTTAGGTAGCTATTTACAAACATCTTTCGGTTATATACCTTTATTTCTATTAGCTACAGGATTGGCGGTATTAGGCTTACTATGTACGCTACAAATTGTTAGTCCCCCGTTAGAGAGGCAATTACGAAGCGAAAGCAGCAAAAGCGGTTTTTGGGAGATTTTATTGAGTCCCAGAGTCAAAATTTTAACAGTAGTTATGCTACTAGTTGGGTTAACGTTTGGTACTCTCAGCACATTTGTACCGTTATTTATCAAATCAATAAAAATAGATTTTAACGCCGGATTATTTTACAGTACCGCTGCTATTAGTAGTTTCAGCATTCGATTGTTGATTGGGAGACTAAGCGATCGCATTGGGCGAGGATTATTTATTACTATCGGTATTGCTTGCTACAGTATATCAATGTTTTTATTGTGCCAAGCAAACAGCCCCACTAGCTTCCTAATCGCAGCTTTAGTCGAAGGTGCAGGTGGTGGGACATTGATACCGATGGTTGTTGCCACGGTCGCCGACCGTTCGCAACCGCAGGAACGAGGTAGAATGTTTGCGATATGCATTGGTGGGTTTGACGTGGGGATTGCCGTTGCGGGTCCAGTTTTCGGTTTGGTGGGCGAACAACTTGGATACCGCAACATGTTCGGCTTTGCATCAGCCTTGACTTTCCTCGCAATTATTATTTTCCTTACCCAATCAAATAAAGATTTACGCAGTTCGCTACGTTTTGCCCTCGGTCGCGGTAAAGATGCATATTCTTTAAATAAAGTCAACAGTATTTAGCCCCTCTTGCAGGCGTAGGGGCACAGCATTGCTGTGCCCCTACATTTTAACGGTAAGAAAAGCGCATAAATTACTCTTGTCTCGCTGAGGTTGCTGCTTGTGGACGAAGTTTTTGCTCTTGGGGAACATCAGGAATTAACTTTTCGAGTAACCTGGCAATCATTGGCAAAAATAAAATAACTACAGCCACACCGATTAAGTTAAACAAAATTTGAGCATTTGCTACTTGCCGACCAACACCAGCACCACCCGATATTGCTTGAACTAATTGCACCAATAGCGGAGCAAAAATAATCCCTAAGATGGCACTACCGACATTAAACAGTAAATGAAACACCCCCGTCCGCAAAGCTGCACGACCGCGCCCAATCGTTGCTACCAAGGTATCAGCGCAAGTCCCGACTTCTGCACCCAGCATAATCGCAATACCCGCAGGCAATGAAATTAACCCAGAACCTGCGAGGGTGACAACAATAGCGACTGTAGCGGAAGAAGATTGAATGATGACAGTAAAAATTGCTCCTACCAGGGCACCAAGTAAAGGGTTGCTAGCGAAGGTTTGCATTAAATCGATGAAGGGTTGATAGTTGCGAAATGGTTTCATTGCTTCATCGATTGCTTCGAGTCCGTAGAACATCAAGCCAAACCCTAGCAATATAATTCCGAGATTTTTTAGCGTTTGCTTCTTTCCTAAAAACAGCAGCAATAACCCCGATAACATCAAAATGGGCACGTATTTATCGATGTTAAGGGCAATAATTTGCGCTCCTACTGCTGTACCAATATTAGAACCTAAAACTACACCCAGCGACTGCACAAATGTCAAGACTCCTGCACTCACCATCGCAATTACCATAATGATGGTGACAGAAGAAGATTCGAGTAAAGTTGTTGCAACGGCTCCTGTTAAAACTCCGGCGAAGCGATTGGTAGTAAACTTACTTAATAACGACTTCATCCGGTCGGTTGATATTTCTTCCAATCCTTCTGCTAGTCGGGTGACACCATAGATAAACAGTACTAAACCTGCTACAGCACCCATAGCCATACCGAAAAAGTCTATTACTTCTTTTTGTCCTTCTGATTTTTGCGGTGCTGTTTCTGCTTTCTGAGATATTGCTGGAGCTTGAGCAATTGTACTTTCAAGTTCAGCCGCAGTCGCTCGAACGTTAGCTTCTAGAGATGGAGAATTAGAAGCAAAGTTAATCTCCAAACCAATTATCGCAGGCGAAACAACTAATGTGATTACAAAAATACTAGTAACTAAAAAATTGATTATTTGCCTGTTAAAGTTCTTGAATCTGAACATAATGCAATTCCTAGAGTAGTAATGCTTGTTGAGTTTTGATGACAATTTAATTACTAAACATAAATTAAAATTTATTCCAGTAAATCTACCGCTTGTCCGCACGCTCATGATACCGACGCGATGACATGAGTTGATGCAAGCGATATATTTCACGTTTAAATAAACTTTAGTTAATAATTAATTAACCTTTTGTTAATTAAAACCGCATCTTTTTCAATACTTAGTTAAGTAGATTTAGATATTAATAAAATCAGTCTTAAGCTGTAATGTAATATGAGTGAAATTTTGCTACTAAAGATAGATTAATATTAGTAATTGAATAATTGGTAATATTAAAAGCTTGGGGTAAATAATAAAAACTTATATAAAGCTTTTTACTTGAATGAAGTACAGGTTTTAACGTCAAACCGTGGAAAATACAGCAAGGTTCGTTGCCCCTACGGCTATACCTCACTCGACTGGAAACTGCAAAGTCGGGAATCTGGAAAAAAACAATAAATAATGCGATCGCCTTCAATAACCAGAAAGCGATCGCATAAATTGACTCAAGTATCTTACACTTTAAAAAACGGGCGAGGAGGGATTCGAACCCCCGACACCGTGGTCCGTAGCCACGTGCTCTAGTCCACTGAGCTACACACCCAAACAGTAAGAGCGACTAACCCTCACAAGAAAATAATATTAGCAGACCTTTACTCAATAATGCAAGAGAATTCCCCAGAAATTTCTACAAACTTTACAAATCTCTCGCACCTCGACCAGCAAGGGCAAGCGCAGATGGTGGATGTATCGGCAAAAGTATCGACCGTGCGGCAAGCTGTGGCTGTGGCAAGAGTGCGGATGTTATCGGAAACCTTTAGTGCGATTGAATCGGGAAACGCACCGAAAGGTGATGTACTCTCAACAGCGCGACTTGCTGGGATTATGGCAGCGAAACAAACTGCAAATCTAATTCCGTTGTGTCATCCCTTACCTTTGCAGAAAGTTGAAGTGCAGATAATACCGCAACCGCAGCTACCTGGGTATGAAATTCAAGCTACAGTCAAAATCAAAGCGGAAACAGGAGTTGAGATGGAAGCGTTAACTGCTGTTTCGGTGGCTGCGTTGACTCTATACGATATGGCAAAAGCTTTAGAAAAATCAATTCAAATTGAATCGATTCATTTGGTTAGTAAAACTGGTGGGAAATCAGGTGACTATATAAGGGAGTTAGGAGTTAGGAGTTAGGAGTTAGGAGTTGGGAGTTAGGAGTTGGGAGTTGGG
>CAXTCQ010000092.1:0-12864 GCA_964242965.1 uncultured Calothrix sp.
GTCAACAATTCCCTTGCAAAAAGCGCAAAATTGAAATAATTAAATGAGGGAGTAGAGAGTGGGGAGTAGGGTGTAGGGTGTAGAAAATAAAGTGTAGAGTTGAGAAAAAATTAAAAAATATTCATAACTCTTAACTTATAACTCTGTACGGGCGGGTTTATTAATATACTCAATGGTCATGAGAAATCTTAATAAATCGGCGTTCCTCTATGTCCTTTAGTTTAAGGAGCTTCAAAAATGCTGGCATATGTTTTGGCTTTTGCGATCGCAATCGGCAGTCTTGCAATTTATTTAGCGGCTTTCTTTTTTCCTGAAATCCACCGCAAGAATGATTTCATTTGGAGTGGCGTAGGTTTATTTTATGCTTTTGTCATCTGGATATTCGCACGCCGCATAACAGGAGGTCTTCTACTCGGTCATATTGCAAGCGTGTCACTTCTAGGTTGGCTCGGCTGGCAAACCTTTACATTGCGTCGTCAAATCGTCCCAGCTGCCCAGCAGACCGCTGTACCTAGCGCGTCTGAAGTCAAAGCCACAGTCGAACAGCAAGTTAATAAATTATCCCTGCCCCAGCGTCTGGGACAATTTCAAAGAGGACTCGGTAATATTTTCTCTGGTGCAAAAAATAAAGCACAGCAAACAATGAACAAAAATAAACCCCAAGATACAACTTCGGCAACTGCTTCCCCAGAACAAATTATTGAGGCATTTGCTGAAGAGACACCCGCAGCAGTTGATACAAAAACCGCTGATGTTGTTTCAACAGACCAAATTTCACTCACTACAGCTGTTGATAGCATCGTTGCTGAAAACCAACCCGAAACTGCTGACTCAGTTCCATCTAATCCTCCATCATGGGAATCAGTAGAAGCAGCGCAACCCGAAACTGAGAACAAGTCCCCTCTCCCAGTTAAAGAAAATGCCTCCGATGCAGAACTTACATCGCATTCGGAAGCATCCACAGAGGATACACCACATAATCCACCTGCTAGCTAAGGGAGACGCTTTCCCCAATTCGCAACATAGAGACGCTATATGTAACGTCTCTATGTTTATATAGCCGTCCTGTTTGATTTTTGGAGCGCGTAGCAGCAGCTTGCGCTTAATAATGACAGGTGAGACACCTATCTTACGGAGCGGTGCTAAAATACAAAAAATTGATTTACTCGCGCCAAAGTTCAATGACTATTGCCAAGCTGTCCGAACTAGGCATTACCCATCTTCCCGACCATACTGAGTTACCTGAGTCGGATGGAACCTTCGTGAAAAATTTTCAAGAACATCCGCAAAGCATCATTCTAACTGACTCAATCCGAAGTATACTACAGCAAATTCACCCAGATAGCCAGTACTGCATTGGTCAAGATTGTGGCATATACTGGCGCTTGACCGAACCACCCGAACGCGGTTCCGAAGCACCCGATTGGTTTTATGTGCCCAATGTTGCACCACTGTTAGATGGTCAATTTCGGCGTTCGTATGTGCTGTGGCAAGAATATGTCGCTCCGCTGATTGTACTGGAATTCGCTTCGGGGGACGGGTCCGAAGAAAGAGACAATACGCCGATTACTGGTAAATTTTGGGTATACGAGCAAGCAATTCGCGTACCTTTTTACGGTATTTACGAGTTTAGCAAAGCTACGGTTGAGGTTTATCACTTGGTTGATGGTAAGTATCAGCAACTTAGCGCAAACGAACGCGGACATTATGCGATCGCCTCGATGGGTGTCGAATTAGGAATTTGGCAAGGGCAATACGGCAATACTACAGCGCCTTGGTTGCGTTGGTGGGATGCAAGGGGGAATTTATTACTAACTGGCGAGGAAAAATCGCAGTTATTAGCACCTCAATTAGAACGAGAACAGCAAAAAGCTCAACGTTTTGCAGAACGTTTACGCCAACTTGGGGTTAATCCTGATGAGGTTTAAGATGGGATTGGGGATGGAATGAGGGATGCCAAGCGCGTCCCGCAGCGCGTGTCTCCTTGGGACGAGTGCTTATTATCGAAGATGTTGCGCTTCTAAAACAGATTTAATGTTGGGTTACAACGCTTGAATGAAGGAAGAAGGAAGAAGGACGTTTATATATGGGGATTCAAACCCCAAGCGCACAAGCGACCCTAATTAGGTCGGGGTTTTAACCCCCAAAATTTGATAAATTATTATTTGTTAAATATGAAAATTTTTTTTGCACCTGACTCAACCTATCATTCTCCACTTCATGCAACAGCGATAATATAGCTAGAGGTATCCAGCCAAGCCAATGCAAAATATCGTATCCGACCCAAAAATAATGATGGGGAAACCTGTAATTGCAGGAACTCGTATTACAGTCGAATTAATTCTCGAAAAGCTTGCTGCGGGTGAAGCACCTCAGCAAATACTCGAAGCACATCCGCGACTTACCGATGAAGGAATTAAAGCAGCTTTGGCGTTTGCGGCTCAAGCTTTACGGTATGATGTGGTTTATCCGACGATTGAGAAGGTTTCTTGAAGTTTCTAGGTGACGAAAATTTAGATTGGCAAATCGTTGAACGTCTACGGCTTGATGGTCACGAAGTTTTATATGTTGTCGAAATGGAACCAGGTATTCCTGACGATGAAGTTTTGGAATTGGCTAATAATCAAGGTGCAATTTTATTAACATCAGATAAAGATTTTGGTGAGTTGGTTTTCCGTTTGCGTCAAATTGCTGCGGGTATTGTATTAATTCGCTTGTTCGGTTTATCTCCAAATGATAGAGCCGAAATTATTGCTAATGCCATTAATCAGCACGCAGATGAATTATTAGGAGCTTTTAGTGTTATTTCATCGAAAAACATTCGCATTCGTAAAATAACGTGAATTTCCAATAAGCAGTGAAGGCTTTATTCCCACTCATCTTGCCCTGGTAAATCAAAGGCAATTAGCAAAGCTTTTTCTAACTGCTGCAAACTCGAAGCCCGTACATAAAATTAGCATAGGTAATAACACGCAATATCCACATCCATGTTCGGTTTCATATTTTGGCTGTATGTTGCTGAGTACAACTTCTGCCATTTCCAAACAACCGAAAGTTAGCAACCCAGACGCAAAGACTGCAACAATCAAATTTTTTTTTGAAGGGTGAGCTTTTACAGCCTCGTGTTTATACAAAGTTTCAAAGTGACATAAACACGCTTGCAATAAGTCAACTTCCGGACTCGGATTAAAGTAACCAGGTGACTTTAGATCGATAGCACCCGTACAGTCAAGAATAGAGCAGCGCAACCGTCCCAAAATTTCTACATAGCCATAATAATCATGACGTTCGACCATAGATTCCCAATTTTTACTACATATACACTACAATATGAAATACAGATTACCAATAAAATTCACAGACATTGGATAATCTCGCCGATAATTGAGAAAATGAAATCCTTATATCCCTTACGAAATCAGCACTGTGACAGAACCTGGAAGCTACAAAGATACAGTAAATTTACCTAAAACGAGCTTTGACATGCGGGCGAACGCGGTGAAGCGCGAGCCTGAAATCCAGAAGTTTTGGGAAGAAAACAAGATTTACGACCGCCTGTCGAAGGAAAATCCAGGCAAATTATTTATACTGCACGACGGACCGCCCTACGCAAATGGTTCGCTGCATATTGGTCATGCTTTAAATAAAATTCTCAAAGATATTATTAACCGTTACCAACTTTTGCAAGGTCGCAAGGTGCGTTACGTGCCGGGTTGGGACTGTCACGGTTTGCCGATTGAATTAAAGGTTCTGCAAAATATGAAGTCGGCAGAACGGCAAAACTTGACGACTTTGGGGTTGCGCGAGAAAGCTAGAGAGTTTGCACTCGAAGCGGTGAATGGTCAGCGCGATGGCTTTAAGCGGTATGGCGTTTGGGGTGATTGGGAACATCCTTATTTAACGATGACACCCGATTATGAAGCCGCGCAAATCGATGTTTTTGGGCAGATGTTTTTGAAAGGATACATCTATCGCGGCTTGAAGCCTGTTAACTGGAGTCCGAGTTCGCGGACTGCGCTGGCTGAAGCTGAGTTGGAATATCCGGAAGGACATACTTCGCGCTCTTTGTATGCGGCTTTCCCGATGACGGGTTTGGCGGATACAGCATCGGCGTTGGGTGAGTTTTTGCCGGAGTTGGGTGTGGCGATTTGGACGACGACTCCTTGGACGCTGCCGGCAAATTTGGCTGTGGCTGTGAATCCGGATTTGGATTACAGTGTGGTGGAAATCTCGCGCAAAGACGCAAAGACGCAAAGCGAACTTGGCGACTTAGCGCCTTTGCGCGAGTTCAAATCTAAGTATTTGATTGTGGCGAAGGATTTAGTAGAGAAATTATCGCAAATTTTCGATGCTGAACTGACTGTTAAAGCTACGGTTAAAGGTAAGGATTTGGAGCATTCGACTTACAAGCATCCTTTATTCGACCGTGAAAGCGAAATTGTTATTGGTGGCGATTATGTCACAACTGATTCTGGTACGGGATTGGTTCATACTGCCCCAGGTCACGGTCAAGAAGACTATATAGTTGGTCAGCGTTACGGTTTGCCGATTCTTGCGCCTGTTGATGATGGCGGTAATTTCACTGAGGAAGCTGGACAATTTGCAGGGTTGAATGTGCTGGGTGATGGGAATCAAGCGGTAATTGATGCAATGCTTGCTGCGGGTTCGTTACTCAAAGAGGAAGCGTACCAGCATAAGTATCCCTATGATTGGCGAACGAAGAAACCTACGATTTTCCGAGCTACCGTACAGTGGTTTGCATCGGTGGAAGGGTTCCGCGATCGCGCACTCAAGGGTATTTCCGAGGTACGTTGGATTCCCGCACAGGGGGAAAACCGCATCACACCGATGGTTGCCGACCGTTCGGATTGGTGTATTTCGCGGCAGAGAACTTGGGGTGTGCCGATTCCCGTGTTCTATGATGAGGAAACGAATGAGCCTTTATTGAACGAGGAAACTATCAATTTCGTTCGAGATATCTTCGCAGCGAAGGGTTCGGATGCTTGGTGGGAATTGTCGGTTGAGGAATTGTTACCAGAAAAATACCGCAATAACGGTAAGAAATACCGTAAAGGTAACGATACGATGGATGTTTGGTTTGATTCGGGTTCGTCGTGGGCAGCTGTAGCCGAGCAACGGGACGAATTGCGATATCCTGTGGATATGTATTTGGAAGGTTCCGACCAACACCGGGGTTGGTTCCAGTCGAGTTTGCTGACCAGTGTGGCGGTGAATGATTGTGCGCCGTATAAAACGGTTTTGACACACGGGTTTACCCTCGATGAAAAAGGCTTCAAGATGAGTAAGTCGCTGGGTAACGTCCTCGATCCCGATGTCATTATCAAGGGTGGGAAAAATCAAAAAGAAGAACCGCCCTATGGTGCGGACGTTTTGCGGTTGTGGGTGTCGTCGGTTGATTATACTTCTGACCAACGCATCGGTAAAAATATCATCAAGCAATTGGGTGATATTCGCGGTAAAATTCGCAACACTGCGCGGGTTTTACTAGGTAATTTGCACGATTTTGACCCAGACAAAAATCTGGTGGCATACGATAAATTACCCGCAGTTGACCATTACATGTTGCACCGCATGACGGAGGTGTTTGGGGAAGTTACAGAAGCGTTTGAAAGCTTCCAATTTTTCCGCTTCTTCCAAACAATACAAAATTTCTGCGTGGTCGATTTGTCGAACTTCTATATCGATATCGCCAAGGATAGGTTGTATATCAGTTCGCCCGATTCCTTCCGCCGTCGCAGTACTCAGACGGTGTTATACTATGCACTGGAAAATTTGACTCGTGCGATCGCGCCCGTACTATCTCACCTCGCTGAAGATATTTGGCAATTCCTCCCTTACAAAACACCCTACAAATCAGTGTTTGAAGCAGGTTGGCTAAAGTTAGATACTCAGTGGCAAAATCCCGAATTAGCTAGTTTCTGGGAAAAACTCCGCGACATCCGCACCGACGTTAATAAGGTGCTGGAACAAGCGCGGGTTGATAAACAAATCGGTTCGTCGCTAGAAGCTAAAGTTTTATTGTACGTAGGAGACGAGCAACTACGAAGTTCAGTAAAAACACTAGATGCAAGTAGTAATAATGTAGATGAAATGCGCTATTTATTCATTACCTCCCAAGTTGAAGTGTTGGATTCAGTACAAGCAATTGAAGGATTGAAATACAATTCCTTGGGTGAAAGTTGGGGAATTGGGGTAACGGATGCTGAGGGGCAGAAGTGCGATCGCTGTTGGAATTACTCGACTCATGTCGGGGAATTTAGCGAGCATCCCTTACTTTGCGAACGTTGCGTACCAGCACTAACTGGAGAGTTCTGACCTCTCCGTGACAAACGTTTTTAGTCAAGTTTGTCCCTCTCTGCTTCGGAGAGGGACTTTTTATATTTTATAAAATGGCAGGTTTTAATAATGAAATTATTAGATGACGTTGCGCTTCTTGAAGATTTACCAGAAATTGGACTATTTCGCGGTCAGGTTGGAACAATTGTAGAAGAATACGAACCAGGAATTTTTGAAGTCGAATTTAGCAATTTAAACGGACGAGCTTATGCGATAGAAACATTAAATGCTAATCAATTATTAGTTTTATATTATCAACCGAATTCGAGAGAAAGCGTTAGTAAGTAGAATTGTAGGTTGGGTGGAGCGAAGCGTAACCCAACATTTAAGCTTTGAAGCAACCCAAAATATTTCAATGTCCGGTTACAACATAATTTTATCTATTTTTAAGTAATTTTACGAGCAGAAAATTATAAGTTCACAGTTATAAGGAAGTTATTGATAGTTATAACATGTTTTAATCAAATGAAAGAAGGCGACCATATTTACATATATTTACGAGATAAAGTTACGGGAGTAAAATTTACTCATGATGGTATTTATATTGGCGAGAAAAAGGTTATTCACTATTGGAATGGAAGAATTAGAAAAGGAAAAATATATAAAGATAAATGGTTACGCAAAACAGTTCATACAAAAAAGCACAAACAATGTTACGAGCCAGAGCGTATAATCAGAAGAGCAAATAAACGATTAGGAGAAAAGAAATATAATCTAGCTTTTAATAATTGCGAACATTTTGCATATTGGTGTAAGGTTGGCAAGAGTAGAAGTAAACAGGTAGAGTATAAGACAAAATCTCATAAACTTAAATCAATCAAATTTAAAATTACCAAAAAACACTTTTGTCAAAATTGTAGGTTGGATTAGCGTCCTAAAGTATAATTCAAAACACGATAGCTTATAAAGCACTACTAACAGTAATTCGCTGTTCTCGACAAGTACGTTGATAAATATTATCTAAGTCAACGGGTAAACAATTATTACCCCGCAACCACAAAGGCAAAGTTGGTAATGCACTACCAACTATTACTTTCTCTTGCCAAACATCAAGATTCGATTGCCCATCTCGTTCAATTGGTCGGTAGGAAGTCGCATATAGTTCGCTATTAAAAGATAATGCAATTCCACCCGTAATTCGATTTAACAATTCATTGTGAAGATTAGCTTTTCTCTCGGTAACAACATCAACAATTACCAAACCAATTCCCTGCCGTAAATATGTCTCACATTTAGAAACAAAAGCATGACGATGTGATGACCTATCTTTATTGGCAGGACTAACTAATTCAATTGCCCCTGTTAAAACGGGGCCTCCTTCTGTATTAAAAATACTAACTTCGACTACTTCTGTTGTTGGCAAAAAGGCTAAACTTTGCGAGGGGGGTGAAGGAATCCAATTGTCTTGATTCATCGGTAAACGAATTACTTTAGCCTCTTCAAACTCTGCTAAAGTCTCTTCAAAAGCAGCTACATCAAGTTCAATTCCAAACTGTACATTTGGTTCGGCAAAATAACCTTCAGGTAATTTAGCATTCAAATCGGATGCAATATAAGTTGCCCAAGCATTATGAAAAGCGTGCCAATGACGACGTAGCGAGAGGGGAGGACGGAAGTGGTCTTGTAATACCATAATTTTTTAAGCCTACATTAACTTGTATCTTGCACCTGCTATGTATTATAAAATTAATATTTAGTATACTCAGATTATTTGACTTCGTTTGATGCCCGACAGGGATTATAAATCCCTGTCTATTAGCATAAATCCATTTTAATGGATTGGTACTTTAGGAGTAAAATTATTTGATTAAGAAGAAGTAAAAAGCTGAAAGCTTAAAAAACTCCTAACTTATTACTCTCAACTCCTAACTCTTAGAGGATGTTTTAAAAGTTCAATATAGGTATAAATTGTCATTCTGTGGCTTGCCTCCCCGGAGGGGTACGGAGCGCAAGCGAAGTGAAGAATCTAGATGTCTCGTTGGGGTCAAGATGCTTCATTGCGCTTCGCTCCATTCAGCATGACAAAAACTATACTTTTCAAACATCCTCTTAGCTCTCAACTCCTAACTCCTAAATCTCAACTCCTAACTCCTAACTCCTAACTCCTAACTTTTAAAGTTTCTGCAACAACTCCTGTGCCAACTGCACAAAAGCCTTAGAACCCCCAGACTGTGGGTTGTTTAATACCACAGGCATAAAACTATCAACAGCTTTTGCAACATTCATATCAACCGGAACTTGGTTTTTAAAAACTTTTGCATCGCCAAAATCGTTATAAACGCGATTCATTACCTGCTTATAATATCTGCCATTTAGCAAATTATTACTAAACATCGTAAACACGATTCCCAACATCTGAATATCTATCTTTGCTTCTTGTTCGTGACTATCTTTTAACTGAGCGATGCGTCTCTCTAACAACTGAATCCCGACAACGGATAAAGGTTCGGGTTTAGCAGGAAGCAAATAAAAATCGCTCGTTGCCAATGCGCTGCGCGTTAACAAATTATAGCCGGGAGCGCAATCAAGAATAATCAAATCGTATTCATCACGAATTGGTTCTAAAATTTTACCTAACAAAATGCGCTCAAACCTGTTCCAAACAGTTTCAAAATCTTTTTCACCCAAAGTAATAGCTTGTTGGTGCAATAATTCTGATACTACAAACTCATCATACAAATCAATATCACCCGGCAGCAAATCTAAACCAGAAATACCACAAACTTGCGTTTGAATAATATCCTTAATTGCCTGCTTTGGTGCATCTTCAGGAGCAATAACTTGGTCAATTAAATATCGAAAAGTCTTGCGTTGTTTGCGACGATTTGCAAACTCTACAGGTGACATTAAGCTGAGTGTGGCACTAATTTGCGTATCCAAATCTAGTACTAACACCCGCTTACCGTGATATTTCGCCAAACATGTAGCTAAATTGACAGTGAGGGTTGTTTTCCCTACACCACCCTTCATATTCGCTGTTGCAATTACATATCCCATCGATTAATCCCTCGGATAACGGATTTCATCTAAGTAGCGTACTTCGTTATCTATGATAAATTTTTGCTTGATTTAAAATTTGCCGATACTCGCGCTTGCTGGTTTCGGCAGTCAGATTATATCAATGAAGTGCATATTTTGCTGTGGTATCTTGCTTCTATCTTTTAACTAGACTCTAAATATCATGAAGTTGTAGGTTGGGTGGAGCGGAGCGAAACCCAACATCTATTTTTAAAAAATCCTAAATATTCCTACTATCTTTAATCTTATTTAGCACAGCGACTTAGCGCAATGCGATACTAACCCTAAGCAATATTGAGTTTGAAGACCAATATCTAAGGGAGTATCGCTTTGGATTTTTGTAATCTATCGCGTCCAATACAATAATGACAATACGGGAGTTTTTCTACTTCCCTATAACTACTCTCCCAAGTGCGATCGCCGTCTTCGTTACCGTTCATCGTTTTGGATTGCTTTATAATTCAAAGCCAATTGGGATGCGTAACACTTGTCCGACTATCAGACGATCGGGATTTGTTAATATATGTGTAATATATGTAATATGGACTGGCAGCGAATGGAAACGGCAAGAGATAACCCACTAAATATAGGTGATATTAGCCCGAAAGTAAGAAAGCTAATAAAGCAATACGCTGCTGTAAATAACTGTACGCAGGCTAAGATGTTAGAGCATATTGTTTTGGAGTGGAACGCCCAACAAAGCGAGAGCGAACGACCGCCAGGAGACGAAGATGAATGAGAAATAAAGTTAGACAGAAGAAACTCTAAATACCATAAACTTGAATATTTGTTACTAATAAGCTTTGCAGACACTGCATAATACCACCAACTTGGTAAAGTAAATCGCCTTTGCCTAATAGATTTGCAGCAGCGGTTTGTTTACCACCTAAAACAATTGCTGAGTCTGCTTCGCTTGCAGTTTTCAAAGCTACTCTTCCCGGTAAGTTTGAGCGGATGATTGGGGTAACAATAGTTGCTTCCGGACGTTGTGTAGCGATAATCAGATGTATTCCGGCGGCTCGTGCCATTGCGCCCAAACGTTTTATACTTAGTTCTAAAGTTTTGCGAAGTTCTTTTTCTGCCATAAAATCGGCGTACTCGTCGAAAATGCAAACGATACGTGGTAGGGGAGTTTGAGAACGTTGATTGTAAGTACTCAAATCGTTGCATCCTGTTTTCTCAAACTGCTGATAACGGTTTTCCATTTCCGCAACCAGACTTTCCATCAATTCAACCGCACTTTCCCCATCTTTAACTACAGGTGAATATAACCAGCGCATTTTCTCAAATTCTGGAAAAGTCACACGTTTGGGGTCAACTAGCGCTATTTTTAGCTGTTGCGGAGAATGACGGACGAGGAGACTGAGGAGGAGCGATCGCAAAAACTCACTTTTACCACTTCCTGTTGTACCCCCCACCAAAAAGTGACAAGTATTTGGGTCGGATAAATCAGCTTCTACTAGCTGTCCCTCCAAATTGACACCAATCGCAATTTTTACAGGTGCATTATTCTGTAATTTTGTCAAGTCTAGATAATTTTCAAATTTTGCAACTTGCCTATCTTGACGGGGTAAATCTACACTTACATAACCTGCTTGCGGAGCAATCAAAGGTGGATTTTGTAACCCTAATTGCACTTGTAAATCCGCAGATAATTTCAAGATAGCGCTAACTTTTACACCAAGCTGCGGTTTAAGTTTGACTCTGATAAAGCTTGGAGCTACAGCAACTCCTTGATAATCTACACCGATTCCAAAGGATGAAAGTGTAATAACTAAATCTTTTCCGATAGCGTCAGCATTATTATGTGCTTGAGTTTGAGTTTCTGAATCCTCTTGATTGTTACTGTTAGATAACGAACCAAAATAAGTTTGACATTTTTCCCGTTGCGGACAGATTTTGCACAAATTTGGTTGAGTTGTAGCAGGAGGTGGATTATCCTGTCCCTGTTCCCAACTCAACCACTGTTGCATTTGCTGTAATTTATAAGGGATAAGCTGATGCACTGTGTTTTCTAGCTGTTCCCAAGTGTAATGATATTCTTTAAACTCCGGGAGAACGCAATAAACAGCACAATCAACAGCTACTTTCTTCCTTTGCCATAGCATGTAACTATAAAGCGCAACCTGAGCTAATTGTGCGGATGGGTCTGCTGGTTGATAAGTTTTATATTCGATTACACACAGTCGTTTAACTTCAAAATTAAAGACCGAGCAATCGAATCTGCCTGTAACTCGTTGTTTTCCATCTGGTAGCTGAAAATAATGTTCGAGTTTTCGGTCTTCTATAATAAAAGTATTACTAATAAGTGTTTCCGGACTGCAATAGCGACGGTTTGATACAAGTAACTCGGCAAAACGTTTGATTAATCCTTGCAAACCTTGCCAAACGTGAAATAGTGGTTTTGCTTGATTTACATCACGAGCAACAGTATTTTCTAAATAGGAAGAAAATTTAAGTTGATAAAAAAGCTGCTGCATCTGCGAGGTAATTTCTTCGACATTCAACAGCGATGCATCGGGATTAAATAATTCTTTAAATTTTGGTTCTTTGATAGCGAGATTAATAAAATCGTCAGCTAAATTATGAAATACATTACCGATAGCAATTTGGCTGTCTGGTGGTAAAAATAAGCTATTTCCACCGAAATGCTGATGTAAGTAAAATAATCGAGGACACTCAAAAGCCAGTCTGACTTTAGTTGCACTTATAGATGTATTTTCTTGGGTTGATGATTTGAAATCGGGCGATGGCATGTTAAAAATATTACTTATATTTTGAGAATTAGAGTGTTTTAATAAGCTATGGTGTACAGCAGCTAAATAAACAGTATCCATTGCTGCGTACTTAAGCTGCTTTTCAGTCAGCGGACGCTTTCCCCAGTCACTTGATTGTTCTTCGATATCGACGTGTGAAAAATTACAAAGTTCTACAGCTAATGTTTTCAGCTTTAAGTTAGTGACTGATAATTTATGTTTAATTTTTCTTGCTAACTTGAGAGTACAAGTAACATTTAAAGCTGATTTATCGCCCAAATATTTTAAATCAAAGGTAGCGTTATGAAACACCTTTTCGATTTGAGGATTTAGCATAATTTGATTGATGAAAAAATTCGCCAAATCTGGCTTATCTAATACATCGAAAAGATAGGCATGTTCGCTTGTAGAATCATCAGATACAGCTAATACTTGAATCAAAGATAATCTGGGAGCAGAAGTATACCAATCAGCAATTTCTGTATCCAACCACAGCATTTTAGCTGAGGTAAATTGTGTTATTTGCTTTTGTATTTCGACAGAATCATTGAGATACTGCATGGTTCTAATAAATAATAGTTTCTAATTTATAGTAATTTGTAGGTTGGGTGTAGCGATAGCGAAACCCAACATTTTTACACGTTTATACTGGGAGCATTCTCTGAAGGTGTGGTAGTGGGGGGGGGATGGGGGGAGTAATAATTATTATAAAAAAAAAAAGAAACCAAAAAAA
>CAXTCQ010000092.1:12874-27845 GCA_964242965.1 uncultured Calothrix sp.
TTCGATCATTTTGATTTTTTTATTTATCAGCCCCTCATTATGCTCGCACTACCTAATTAAAAATCTGTCTCCAGGGAATACTCCCGTTCACACTTTGCTAACGCTGTTGGGAAAACACAGTTAAAATTTTAAATATTTGCCAAAATAATAATTGTCGAAAATGTTGGGTTACGCTTCGCTGCACCCAACCTACAAAACGACAAAACTAACCATAGCGTCAGAATGACATATTTTTGAACTTTTAAAATATCCTTTAAGTAACCAAACAAATTAATTGGTCTTGAAATTTATCTTTAGGATTCATAATTTTAACTTTACTTTCGTCACGTAATAAGCTAATCAAAAGTTCAATGTCAGTCTCCTTAACATCAGAAAACTGACTAGTAGCTTGCGAGATTAAAGTAGGTAATCCCATATAACCTTGAGTTGTAACAACATTGAATAGAAAATTCTTTACAGGTCTTAAATCTCTCTTACCATTACTATCATCTTCATTAGCCTTTAGTTTGGGGACAATACCTAAATCTTGCAGTAAAGTACATTTATGCAAAATTTCTGTCTCACGAATTAAAGATTGAAGTTCCTGTAACTTAATCGTTTTACCAGTAAGTACCAAGTCTTGAGCAAGTACAGAATTAACGAGACTATTATATGTTGCTAAATAATGAACTGAAGGAAGATTTGGTTTAATGTGATGATGCTGAGTTCCAGTAAAAATTTGCTGATATTTTTTATAACCAGCAAGTTTTACATTCCCTAGATTTCCAATTCTAATTAGATATAAGTTTTGACAAAGATTTTGCTGAATTGCCTTCTGAGATGCATTCATCAAATTATTAAAGCTATTCAGATTTGCATCTTCTGACCAAACTATTCCTATTTTGTTTCCTTGATTTGGATGCTGATAACTTAAGGAATAGCTAGCATATGTACCAGTGAGAAGCTTGAGTTTAACTGACTGTAATTGTAAGGCTTCTAAAGCCTCTTGCAGCATCTTGATTAAATCAGTTGACGATAAAAGCGATATTTTACCTGTCTTAGCTTGAATCTTTTTATATTCTTGCTCCCAGATGATTTGAAATTCAGCTATCTTTCTATTTCCTCCATTTCCTTTGTCGCCAATAAGTTTGTCTTTATATTCTTGGTACTCTTTCTTACCCAAATTTATTGTAAGTCTCGGCGTAGTTTTTCCACCAGGAAAACTTTGCTCTAATATTTGCCGAGTTAATGGAAATATCGATGAATCAGGCTGAGGATTTGTTTTTTGGTGTAACGCTTTTAGCTGATAACTCCAAAGTGCCTCTGCCTGTTCTAATGTAATATTTTTTAACTTCACAGGTTGATGTATTCCGGCTCTATCAGCCTGTTGAATACCTTTGGAATTTAGTGCCCATGTTTGAGTAATAACACTAATAATGACTAGAAAGTTTTTTAAATTTTCACCATGAATAGTTGTATTGACATCAAACAAAGGTTGTATCTCTAGTAACCCATTCGTAAATTTAGGCATTGAGTCTAAATTGTCAAAACACAATACTATGGGCTGGGTTTCGGTAGAAATTTTTCCAAAGTTAGCCAAAATGTTTTTAGCTGCATCTTCTGTTTCGATGCAGCTTTTAATTTTAAGCGCTTGCATTGACTCTTCACTTAAGTCGTCACCTCGCAACCATTCGCAAGCTAAAGGATATAAGTCTGGATTTGTCAGGTCATGCAATAGTCCAAAAAAAGTCTCAGGATTATATATACTTGCTTGCTTATAAGTATCCTTAAGCTGCTTGATAAATTTTTGTCTATCGCTTTCTAATAAATCCCAAATACTGCGGTTACTTTTGGTAAATGCAGATAAACTTTTCAGCCATAGCATTAATTGAGATTCTTGCTGACCTTCGGGTACTTGAATTAAGCTGTCAACGGTATAACGTAAAATATGCCGCCAAATATGACCGCTATCAGACCAGCTGCAAAAAATATATGCAAAAAATGCTTTGGAATTTAAGGTGCGTTTAAGACGACCTAATAAATGACTTTTACCAGAACCCGAATCTCCTAGAAGTAATATAGAACGGCTACGATGATTTGTAGCTACGAAGTCTAAGGAAGCTTCTATCTCAGCGATCGCTTCAGCATGAATTGAATCAACTGTAAGTGCTGAGTCTTGCTTTTCTGCCCAAAAATTCATGGGTTTTATAGCTACTAGGTCAAAAGGATTAACCTCACGTTTAATAATGTCATCAATGCTTGCCATGCTTGTGGTGTGAAGTAACGAACTGATAGTGGAGTCAGGATGATTTGAAAAATTTTTAATTTACTGCGATGAAAAACAATGGACCACCAATGTTTTGAGTAATTCCAGCTTCAACTTGTTCCGGGGTATAGACGCTAGCTTCTTGTAAGGTACTAAACTCGATCTGGTCGCTGCCTTGCAGACGGTAAAGTGCCTTATCTAATTCATCCCGTGAAAGTGCTGGTTGTAACTTCTGCCGTAAGTGGAAGATTGGTAAATAATTCTCAGTCCCAAGCTCTTTGTCTAGTTTCCGGATATTTTCTAAAATCTCTTGGTCGGTGACATTGGCAACTTCACCAGATGACTCGACACTAGATGTATGAACTTGTTCTGTTTTTGATTGTAGCGTTTTTCTTAAAAAGTTTAGGTAATTACCGAGCAAATCTAAAGTAATGTTGGCATTACCTTTTGGATGATAGTCATTTTGTAGATACTCGATACCGCGTTCGGTCAACCAAACTTCAGCTTTCAACTTTTTGATTCTTGTTTCAACTTCAACCAATCCGCGATCGCTCAAAGCTTGCAATATCTCGTCGCGTGCGGAAGCTTTGGGTGAGGTGATTTTACCGGGAGTGATTTTACCAGCAGCAGCGCTTACCTTCTCTAATACTCGACGCTCTTTGTCTGTAATGGGTACTTCTTTGGGGTCAAGTTCGAGCAAAGCTTGACCGGGAGGTAAAATTTGCACCGAGCCAATTTCGCGGGAATAGTCTATCAGTTCTCGCTGACCCAAGGAAAGGCAAATCTTCTCTTTACCGTCAAAAGACTTGAAAATACTATCACCATAGCTTGAACGATAATCAGTACACCCCAGTAATTTGAGGAGGAACTTCAATTCATTGGTATCCATGCGGGTTCTCTTTCCTAAATATAAATCAGCGCTACTTTAACTCGGAGGGCAAAAATTGACACGCCTTTATTATCCTAGCGAGAATATATTTTAACAGGCATTTACCGCTATAAAATGAAAATATTTTTACTCAAATGGTAAAACGTTGGGTTCCTACAAGTCTGAAATCTTTCTACCCCTTGACTTTGCGGACAATATCGAATGCGCGACTACGCATCCCTACAGGCAAAACTGACAACCCCAAACCCGTCCAAGCTTTACTTGGTGAATGCGATTTACCTGCTAAAACTAATTCTCTCCCAAATTGCGTTTCACCTTTTTCGATTAATCGCAAACCTAGTAATAGTTGCGTTTCGGTAAGACGTTCAGTGCGAATTTTTTCTAAATTTGCAGTTTCAAATTTGTAATTATTTAAATATTGCAATTTATCCGATAAATAACGAATTGCTCGGTCTTTGCTCTGCTGTTCGGCATGAACGCGATATTCCATTAATAATTCTGGTAAAAAGTATCCTTTTTTACCTGCCAATGCTAACCGCACAAATAAATCATTATCTTCGCAGTTTTGCCAATTGGGTTGCATAAAACCAATTTCTTCTAACACTTGACGGCGAAATAAAGTTGCGCCAATTTGGAAACTTTGACGAACGAACACGACTTCGAGTAAATTGTCAACTACCCCTGCGGGTAAGTTTTCTCTTCCCCAAAAACGCGAATTATTTTTGGTTTTTGCTTCGTTACGCTCATTGTTGATATCAATTATCCAATGGTCTGTACCAACAAAATCAATGCTTGAGTCTTTTTCAAAAATAGCTACTGTACGTTCTAAAAATTCTGGAGTTAGCCTATCGTCATCGTCAAATTTAATAAAATATTCCCCCGTTGCTGCATCAAACCCAGAACGCATATTATTGCTTTTACCAATATTCTGCTGATGGCGAATATATTTAACTCTATTGTCTGTATATTGAGACATTAGCTCTGCTGTTCCATCACTAGAACCGTCGTCACAGACAATTAATTCAAAGTTATTATAAGACTGAAGCAGAACGCTATCGATAGCAAAAGGTAGTATATTTGCCCGATTAAAAGTGGGGATACAAATAGTAATTTTAGACACAACTAATAATTATAATTAATGATATTATACAGACCAAATTCATTGCGCAATGATTTTGTCAACCAGCGATTATCTAAGACTGCTTTCATCTGTAAAAAGCGACTTTTAAGTGAAATTTTTCTTCCTCGATCGTCAACACCAAAATAAGTATTTTCGTTATTTATAATATAAACACCGCCTGGGAATGGTAGGGGTTCAATATTTGCTCTTTTTTGGGCTAATGTCCCAATAATATCTCTATGGCGATAACAATCAAATATATGTTTGATATACTCATTTTCATCGAGTTTTTCTTTTAAACATTCATTTTCATGAAAATTTGCGGGTAAATCAAACAAATCATATTTAATAATATTGCTTGTGCCGCAATAATTATGAAAACCTTTCCTCATAATTCTCATAATTTTACTACCATCTTGATACATATAACCCTTTTTAAAATACCACCCATTAGATTGACGATTACGAGCCACAAATTCTGCTAAACGATTGCTCACACAGTCATCAGCATCTACAAACATAATATGTGATGGTTTCAGGGTCTGAGCATAAATTAATCCAGTGACAATTTTACGGGTTCTATCTAACTCTTTCGTTTTCGATTCTGTATTAATAATCAGTGGAAAATCACGTTCAAGATACGTGATTTGAGGATGAGTAAATTCAATCTCTGGTTTTTCATTGCAAACAACAATTACTTGAAAATTATTTAAAGTCTGATTGCAGATTGATTTAACACATCTTTCAAATAAACTTGATACAGTTTCCCATGACTGAGAAAGCTTTTTACTCTTAATTGGTATGATAAAAATCAGCATTTTATTTTTTATTAGGTTTTTAAATGAATAAAAATTGTCGATTTGTACTGGAACGCGTGCAATCACTTATTATGCGATCGCTCTCTTAATTTTATGAATAAGTTTCTGAAATAAACGATTAGTTTTTAGTAATTTACTAGGCTTTTTCAAAAACTTTGGCTTCTGCTCTGGTTGCTTGAGAAAACGGTAGTACAAAAATTCCTCTTTATAACGAATATTAATATCTTCACCTCGACTTAAACGAGCAAAATTACTCGAAGAGTAACCCATATAATGGAGACGATGAATTGGCTTCAAACCATCTTGATTATAAAGAACATTATTCACATTCACAAACAGGTCTGCATTGGCACAATTACCCGTCTTCTCTTGACCATTCGGACTAAGCGTATAGTTAAAAAATGGTCGTTCGCAACGTAAAGTTAAATGGTTGAACAAAAAAGCATCATCCCACCAACGAGTTACCCATGCGATTTCTCCTTTTTCAACCAAAAGTTGTTTCATCCGGTTAATTTCATCGGCTGCAAATATGCCTTTTTTGGAAGCAAAGAAACTCGAACAATGTAATTTCGGTCTGACTTGTGCTTCGGTATATAATCCTGATTTTTCAATCAATGATATATCTAATGCTGTCGCTTCTAAGGGTTTAATATGTTCCCAATCATCGAATAAAAAGTCGTATTCATCGAGCTTCTGAAATGCATTATCTAACGGTTTCATTGCTAAACTATCTGCATCGTAAAAAACGAACTTCTCAAATTCACCATCGAAAGCAGCAAATTTTCTGAGTAGTGGACTTTTGTACCAACTATTTCGAGGTTGATTTTTTTTTGCTGCTGGGTGAACTGACCAAACCTCCTCAGCGAATTTATCCCAATGCTCTAATGATTCTAAGTTACTATAGATGCTTAGATTTGGTCGAGAATCGACTTCTTTTTTAACTAAATCGAGTTCTTGATTATAGGGAATAATACAAATAGGAATTTCCGCATTAACATTTACTTCAATGCTATTAACTAAAGCTATTAGTTGGTCGTAAACGACATCATTTGCCAAAATATATATACCATTTTTAGTCATAAGTATTTACCTGTGTTATCAATACAAGTATTAATGTTTTTTATCTTTTTTGATGCTGACATTAACTATTTAACGGGTCATTATAGATATATATCATTCTATAATTAAGTAATATGAACATTTTAATGTTATCTTCGACATTCCCCTATCCAGCAACGCGAGGTGGTACGCAGGTTAGGACTTTTAATTTACTCAAGTATCTTAGTCAACACCACATAGTAACTTTAGTAACACAAAGAGAGAGCGATGTCACTGAATCCGAAATAGCAGGATTGCGTGATTGTGTAGATAACTTAGTCCTTTTTAATCGTCCTGCGGATGTAGAGACATCGGGGAGAATACTGAAGAAAGCGCAACGGTTTGCTAGGTTTGTAGCGAATGGGACTCCACCTAGCGTTCAAAACCGCTATTCACAGGAGATGCAACAATGGGTTGATGATTTTGTGGAAGCGGGTAAATGCGATGCTGTCACCTGCGAACACAGCGTGAACGAGATTTATATCAAACCGGATTTTCAACTACGGGTAAAAACGATTGTCAATATCCATAGTTCGGTTTATGCTTCTTGTCGCAACCAGTTGGAAACGGGAATTTCAGAAAATAAACTCCGCGATCGCATTAATTTACCTTTGCTGCATCGTTACGAACAACAATACTGCACAAAATTTTCAAAGATTGTTGTGACTACAGAAGAAGATAAAATTCAACTTCTCAAATTTAAGCCAAATGCGGAAATTCCAGTTATTCCGAATGGGGTAGATTTGGTGTCATTTCCATATCGTACCAGCGACGTGAATGGACATCGCTTAATATTTATTGGTGCGATGGATAATTTAGCAAATATTGATGCAGTGTGTTTCTTTGTAAACGAGGTGTTGCCGGAAGTTCAGAAACGTTACCCCGATGCAACTTTCGATATTGTCGGTTCCCGTCCCGCACCTGAAGTTTTGGCACTCCAAGATAAACCGGGAGTGAATGTGACAGGAAGAGTACCATCAATGGCAGAATATTTGCACAAGTCAACAGTTTGTGTGGTGACAATGCGGACGGGGTTTGGAATTAAGAATAAGACCTTAGAAGCAATGGCAGCTGGTGTACCTGTGGTGGGAAGCGATCGCTCTTTGGAAGGATTAGCAGTAGATATAGATGTACCGTTGCGAGCGTTACGTGCTAATCAACCGGATGAATACGTTACTGCTATTTATCAGTTATTTGAAAACCCCCAGTTAAGATGCGAACTCTCCCAGAATGCGAGAAAATATGTCGAGAGTCAGTTTACTTGGGAAAGTGCAGGGAAACGTTACGAACAAGTTTGTTCGGGTCAATAAATAATTGTACAGACATTAAGTAGGTGGGCATGACAAGCGAGAAGGCAGAAGGCAGAATCTACAATGCAAGAGAGTTTTAGGTAACTTTACGTTTCGTTACATAATTCTGTTTTTTTGGATTCTACTTACATCTAAATATAGAGACATTATATGTAACGTCTCTACATTTAGGTTATTTTTATGATTTGGGACTGTTGAAAATAGGAGATAGTTGAAAACTAAAATCCAAATTTTCAATTTTACCTCTTAAATCTAAATATTTATTACTGTTGTATTGAAGGAAAAATGCGACTGGGGATAGGAATGCGAGGATTCGGATTCTTTACAGTCGTTGTTTGCGGAGTCGCTTGACTGACAGCATCAGATGGTAGTTCTGATTCGTTGTCGCTTGAATTATACGACTCTAATATTGACTCCATCATAGATGCGTCGTTCGTAATCTCGTTCGTACTATCAACTGTTTGTGCGTGACATGGATTCGCAAGTGCAGCAGCAGTAATTATTAAACCAAATGCGAGTAGATAACGAGTGTATTGGTACATTAAACTCCTAAAAAATTTATGAAATGAGTGAGAGACAAGGTTGTTAAAATCAAAATCTAAAAAAATACGCAGTTGCGCTATTAAGCGTCTTTGTCTTTGCTTCAGCCGATACAATAGATACACCCCGTAGAAACCTGCTTTGATAAGCAGAGTCAGCAGCGCAACTAAATCAAATTTAGCGGTAAGGTGATTCTTTCTTGAAGCGGACAATCACTGAAATCTAAATTGATTTTTTGGCAAATAATAAGTATTAAAAAAGAGGCAAGTTGAGAGTATTATCAACCTGCCTCCGTAAAAGCTTTATAAAGCTGTAGGGTGCGTTAGTGAAGCGTAACGCACCATCAATGACTACAGCACATGCAAGTAAATGAGGTGCAAAGCTAAAGTCTAAAAATCTTGTGCAATGGGCATCCCGATCCGTCCGATTGTACTTTACTCACATAAAAGCTGCTGTATATTAAAAATAATAGGACTTATACAAAAACCCTCTCAAACTCTTATTTTTCTATACCCTACTAGGGTTATTCCATGACTGTTGTGTAAGTCTTAAAATAAGTTGTAGTACTATCTAGGGTAATAAGACAAGACGGTGCGTTAGCTAAAAGCGTAACGCACCCTACGTTAATTTTATTAATTTAAATAAAAATGCCATCAATGAATTAGATGTAGAGACGCGATATATCGCGTCTCTTTTAATATCGCGTCTCTTTTAATATCGCGTCTCTCTTCTCGAATTTAATCTGGAATTTTAAAACGTAAATGTACTTCGTAAAATACCCATAGTTACTGGGTCGCTGTCGGGTGTATGTCCTGGTTCGATAATATGAATAATACCGGGTGTAACACTAATATTATCTGTCAGTTGGAAGCGATAAAATGCTTCAATTTGGGTAGTCGTTCCTGGTTGACCTCCAGACCGACCCGACCCACCATTAATAATATCGGGAACGTTATTACCAATCGGTAAATTGCTGCTAGTAATTTTAGGTGGTTGTCCAACATAAATACCCCCAAGATTACCTTTACGAAATAAATCGGGAAAGTTAAAATACACCATCCAGTTTGTAGTTTCAACATTCCCCGACCGACCGGGAATATTTGATTTCGTATAACCACCCCAAGCACCTAACGTTACTTTTGGAGAAAGTTGCCAGTTAACAGTAGCACCAATTGCATTAGTTTGTAGCGGTTCTCTTTTGTTCGATGTCGGATTTGCTGCTGTCAAACAGTCATCGCCAACAAATGTTAACAAACAGCCATTAGAAGAATAATTATTGAGATAGTATAAACCCACATCGACGGCATCGGTTGGTGTCACTAATAGCTGCACGGCTGTGGTAGTATTACCATCAAATAAACCACTGCGTTTATTCGGATTTCCAGCATTAAAACTATTATAAAGAGCTTGAATACTAGCGCGTTTAGCAAACTGCCAATCAAATGCGATACCAGCTTGTCCGACAAATCCAACATCTAAAATAGGGTTGCGTTGGGCAAACAGTGACAACGGTCCTGTAGCAGCGTTTTCGACTCGGTTCGGACCTCTAAATGCGGTAGACATGTTAACGTTGCTGCTTCCCACCATAACTGCAAAATTCTTGGTAATCAGCCGATGGTAGCGTAAGTCACTTAAAACTAGATTGTTATTTGTCTCAAATTCATAACCTAAAATTACATCATTACTTAATCGCGGGGCAGTTCCACCACTAGCGGCTAAAAGTCCTGTCACCAAGTAACTTTGGGGGTCAAACTGAGTTGTTAAATATAACTGATTAAGAGTGATAACATTAGTGTTTGTACCAATATCTCGCGTGTCTTTTTGACCATCACGCGGTGCAATATCACCGCGATTGTTACTGCGTCCTTGAACACCAATGATACTGATACCAAGTAGATTTGTTGTAGTCGAGAACTGATTCGCAGCAACTTCAGCCGACTTTGCCTCTAAATTATCAACTCGACCGCGCAAAGCAGTTAATTCTGTCGCAAATTCTGCTTGTAACTTTTGCAACCGTGTCAAGTCTTCACGACTAACGGCATTTTCGGTTGCGGTGGCAATCAATTCATTAACGCGATTTAAACAAGCATTCAATCCAGCTGCAAATTCATACCGCGTCAACGAGCGATTTCCCCGGTAATTTCCATCCGGATACCCTGCTATACAACCGTAGCGTTCAACGAGAGATTGTAGCGCTTGAAACGCCCAATCGGTCGGTTGCACATCTTTGAGTTGCGACACGGATGTAACTTGCGACATTGCTTCGCTTTCCTCGCTTTCGTCTTCTAGGGATGCGACGCTTAAGGGAATAGCAGAAGATAAGTCAGAAAACGACGACGAATCGACAGGCTTTTTACTGTCTTTTTCTTTGTTTGCCGTTTCCGCAATTACGGGGAGATTTGGGAGGGTGCTTTGGGTATCTAAGCGAGAATTGCTTGACATCGCTTTGTCGGGAAAACCGCATAATCCCGCAAACAGCATCCATACGACGATACAGGCTTTTTCTTCTGCTTTTTTGTTCAACTTTTTACACTCAGTTCACACTTACACTCAACGAACGAGTTTATTCAAGAAGATTTATATATGGCATTGGGGTATTTACGGAAATTTAGGAATTAGGGAATAGGGAGTAGGGAGTAGGGAGTATGGAGTGGAGGAAGTGCGGAAAGTGGGGAAAAAGAATAATTCTTAACTCTTATAACTCCTAACTCCTAACTCCTAACTCCCTACTCCCTACTCCCTACTCCCTACTCCCCACTCCCCAAAAAGCCGAGTATAAATGAAACAATGCATTAGCTGATTTACCGTTAAATTGACATGGCAAGTTCTCCGCAAAAGCCCACAGCAAAGCCTTCTCGCTCAAAAAATCCCAATGCACGCATTGTTAAGCGTGTGGTTAAAAATACTGGGAAAAAGTATAAAAAAAGAAGTCTATTGCCATCAATGATTGCTCTAGCACTCCTCATTGCCATCGCGGGTTTGATTGTAACTTTTGCGTGGATTAGTTTTTTGTTTATTTTCAACCCGCAACAAGTCGCTTGGCTAAATAAGTTTTTACCAGAATGGGTACAATTTAATGTTGGTAAAGGTGAACGTCCGCAAACGCTTCTACAAATTCAAGCTGCAATCACTAAGCAAGGACTTGTTGCCGGGGAAAAGTTAGCTGTAGATAATGATGGAAATTCATTTTTGCTGCCAATCTACAAACAACGTTTGAATTGCCATGACTATTGCCAAGAAATGGTCGAATTACGACTTTACCAACAAGCTACCGATTTAGAATTTCAATCCCAGCCCAAACAATACTACCAAGCTTCCCAAATTGCGATCGCCGGACCCGAAGAATCTTTTGTAGCCGCCCCCCTAGTCAATGATACTGATGAAAACCCCGGTTCGAGTATTGCCCTACCCCTAACTGAAATTCAACGGTTTGATGTCGCACCGTCTCCTGGTGTGTGGTTTTACTTGCGGGGACAGCGACAAGAACGAACTTATAACACCGCCTACGGTCACATTCTTTACTACAATCCAAAACGCTCGCGCTTACAACAAATGCAGTCTTGGACAAGTCCCAAAGGCGAACTTCCCCAATGGCAGCAAATAACTGGGGGTGGGACAAATGAATTAGTTATCAATCAAACTGTTGGTTTAGAACCGCAGGTGCGCGTTTATCAAGTCAAATCGATTCAAAAGTTCCTCAATCCAGTTGAACTCGAAGAAATTACTCTCAACCCGCCAGCCTGGAAAAATCAGACGTATGAAAAAGCACTCGCAATTGCCCGCAGCGGGCTGTGGACACCTGCATACGAATGGCTGCAATCTTTCAAAAAGCAGCAAAAAACTATTCCAGTCGCAGCACAGGCACAAATCGATGTTATCCGCTTGCACGCCCAACTTAGTAAAACCCAAGCCGATACAACTTGGGCAAGTCCCAGTCAAGAAGTACTTGCAGATTTAATCGATGGACGCTGGGAAAAAGCTTTGCAGGTATTTAAAGGGGCACCACCGCAAAATGCGAAGGAAATTGGCACTTTACTCAAAGCCGATCGCGGCAGGTTATGGGGTCGCGTTGAAGCTGCTTTGCAAGTCAATTCCAACCGAGCAGAAGTTAAAGCATGGGGGGCTTTGATTTTAGCTGCACAACAGGGGGAAGGACGTGCATATGAATGGATGAAGGAGGAATTTAAAGACAAGTCGGATAATTTGATTGAGATTCAAAACTTGTTGAAACAACTTAGAGGTGAGGTCGTCGCGTCGCCAATGACGGCAGCGCATACGAGTCGCATCGTTGGTTTGGTACAAAATATTACCAAAGTTAAGCCGATTGAGTGGTTGCAACTCGATCCCAAAACCGATTTGAGTAAAATTAATCAAAGCTATCAAGTCCAAGTCTCAGCGTTTCATGATGGCAAAAATTGGTTGTATGCACCGTTTAGTAATATCAAAGCCAATACACGCGAATTTTTGCGGTCAACCGGGTTAGATTCCGACCCGGTGCTGCAAATTGCAGTTTGGTTGCCAAATGGGGAACAGCAAACTACTGCCGCGACTACAAAAGCTGTGCAATTAAAAAACGGGATGCTGCGACTTTTAGTGACTTCCCCCATAATTAATTCATTGGAAAATAATAAAAATTCGTATCAACCCCAGCCACTGGCAATAACAGCATCAGCATTGGAGTGGGTGCAACCATCACCGATTAGCCTCGATACCTTGCACCAACAAAACCCGCAACGGGCAAAAATAGTTTTACCCGCAGTCTGGCGTTTGCTACAAGCAACCAATCTAATTCGCGGTGGGAATGTTCCCAGCGTTGAGCAAATTCGCCAAAAAATTGGACATTGGCCCGCACAGGAAATTGACTTAACTAATAATGGCAAGCCCGAAACGATACTCAGTGTTTCATCAGAGGCAATCGCATCCCTAACATCAACTATAATTAAACCAGGGCATTTGCAACAATCGCGTCCTCGCACCCTCATATTATCAGACAATGGTAGTATAATTTATACAGACTTCAGTCAAAACTCACAGCAGTCATTGACTGCGATCGCAAACCTGTGGCAGACACCTGCGGCGAGTTTGCTAATCGACGGCGAAAAGCAATACATGCTCAAGCGCTGGTCGGAAAAAAATCAACGCTTTGAGTAGCAGTTTCGGTTTTTGTCGAATCTGAAATATTGCTCCCGGTTCGATTACTCTTCTTGGTCAATAGGGGTCAACCGCTGCATCTTCAAGTTTTGCAATTCTTGGAAAAGACAGTCAATCTCAGCCTGTAAATGCATCAACTTAGCTTGTTGATCGGCTTGGTAGCAGCATTTAGTAGAATTACTCGGCTGCAAAATACGTTCGGTAACTGCGGATGTAGACATAGCTTGTTCACTCCTTAACTCAACTCACACCATTAGAGATATTATAATAATGGCATTTTAAGAATAATTAAAATATTCTATAGGTGGTATAACTAATAGTAATGAGACGCATCATGTTCCTTTACTACACAAGGACTAAAAGTACAATTGTTTTGTTCCAGAGCAACATTTAAAGTATTCCAACTCACAAATAATCTAGTTCCCTAGCGTCAGATGACGGCATCCGGTCTGCGCTAACACTCAAATATTCGCTCGTAAACTTTGTCATCTATGATTCAGATAGCCTTGAGTGGGTGTAAAATTAAATATTGACCAAGATGAAATGTCGCTTGGGTTACAAAAAATAGTCTTTGTGACAAGTCGATTGCCGTGAGGCATGGCAAAATAGATACAAAAAAATTCCGTCCCTTGTTTAAGAGCTTTTACATACCGTGACTGTAAGCCTGTCTGTTAAAAAATTGCATCGCCAACCTTGGCTAGGATTAATCGAAGAATATCGTCAGTATTTGCCTGTTAGTGACAAAACCCCAGTGGTGACACTACATGAGGGAAATACACCGCTGATTCCAGCACCCGCTCTCGCCGAACGCATCGGCAGACAAGTAAAGGTTTTGGTAAAATACGACGGTCTAAATCCCACCGGTAGTTTTAAAGACCGGGGAATGACAATGGCAATATCCAAAGCCAAGGAAGCTGGGGCAAAAGCAGTAATTTGCGCTAGTACCGGCAACACTTCAGCAGCAGCAGCAGCTTACGCAAGACGCGGTGGAATGAAGGCTTTTGTGTTGATTCCCGAAGGTTATGTCGCACTCGGTAAATTGGCACAAGCATTACTTTATGGTGCTGAAGTCCTCGCAATTCAGGGTAACTTTGACCGCGCTTTAGAAATCGTCCGCGCAATGTCCGAAACTTACCCCGTCACGTTAGTGAACTCAGTAAATCCGTACCGCCTCGAAGGTCAAAAGACTGGAGCCTTTGAGATAGTAGACGTTTTGGGCGATGTACCTGATTGGTTGTGCATACCAGTAGGTAACGCTGGAAACATCACCGCCTATTGGATGGGATTTTGCGAATATCACCAAGATGGAAAATGCGATCGCTTACCTCGGATGATGGGGTTTCAAGCCGCAGGTGCAGCACCCTTGGTCAACGGTCATCCCGTCACGCATCCCGAAACGATTGCGACAGCGATTCGCATCGGCAATCCCGCTTCTTGGGATAAAGCTGTTGCAGCAAAATCCGCGAGTATGGGTGAATTTAATTCTGTCACCGATGCTGAAATTCTCGAAGCATACGGGTTATTAGCTTCTGAAGAAGGGATTTTTTGCGAACCAGCTTCTGCTGCATCAGTAGCTGGGATGTTGAAACTCAAAGACCAAATTCCCACAGGTGCAACAGTTGTTTGCGTGTTAACAGGTAACGGTTTGAAAGACCCCGATACCGCAATCAAGCACAGCAGCAGTCAGTTTAAATCGGGAATTGCCCCAGATATTACAGCAGTTGCGGAAGCTATGGGGATGTAAGAGGGAGTTAGGAGTTAGGAGTTAGGAGTTAGGAGTTAGGAGTTAGGAGTTAGGAG
>CAXTCQ010000093.1:0-266 GCA_964242965.1 uncultured Calothrix sp.
GGATAGTTTGCTATGAGAGGACACTGCTAGCAATCGGCTAATAGCGTGCTACTACTTTGACTACCGCTGTGCGTGAAACTTAGCGAATCCTGGACACGGGATTGAAACGTATTAGGCTGAGTAGTTAGCGCTGCTTCAAGAAACTTGAAACTTAGCGAATCCTGGAAACGGGATTGAAACTAGATACAGTAAGTCAAATATTAGCTGAGAAATTGATATAAAATAAGATAATACTGGAAACCAGATTAAAAAAATATAATTAAATT